>JALYJH010000327.1 GCA_030775415.1 Acidobacteriota bacterium
GATTCCCGAGGCGCGCCGGGAAGCTCTGCGTAGCGAAGCCGAGAAGATTGTGAGCGTGGAAGTGTATCCGCTGTGGAAAAATGCCATTGCCACTCTACAAGCGCAATTGCCACGGTCGACCGATGACGCTGGCTTGTGGCGCCTCAAAGGCGGCGCGAACGCTTACGCTTATTTCCTGCGCCGCTACACCACGACTAACTTGACGCCGGAACAGATTCATCAGACCGGCCTGAACGAAGTGGCGCGCATCGAAAAGGAGATGGACACGATTTTCCGCCGGCTGGGCCGTAGCGAGGGATCGATCAACGAGCGCTCCGAAAAGCTGAAGCGAGACCTGGCATATCCGCTGACGGAGGAGGGTCGCGCGGCGCTTATGGCTGACGCCGATGCCATCTTGCGCGACGCCGAAAAACGCGCAGCGGTGTTGTTCGACAAGACTCCTAAAAGCCGCGTGATCGTGCAACCGTTCCCGCGCTTCCGGGAGGCCAATGCCGCGGCCAACTACAACAGTCCGGCACCGGACGGCTCACGGCCGGGTGTGATCCAGATCCCGCTGCGTCCCGAGATGATGACGAAGTTCGCGCTGCGCAGCTTGATTTATCACGAGGGTGTTCCGGGGCATCATTTCCAGATTGCATTGACTGTCGAGAACAAAGATCTACCCCGCTTCCGGCAGATTGGAGCTTTCGGCGGCATTTCCGCGCTGGTGGAAGGCTGGGGCCTCTACGCGGAACGTCTGGCGGCAGAATCCGGCTGGTACGAGGGCGATCTGGAAGGCCAGCTCGGGCAACTTTACGATGCCTTGTGGCGCGCGCGGCGGCTGGTGGTCGATACCGGCCTGCACGCGATGCACTGGACGCGGCAGCAAGCCATCGACTACGGCATCGAAGCCAGTGAAGTGGAACGTTACGTGGTGTTCCCGGGGCAGGCATGCTCCTACATGATCGGGCAATTGAAGATCGTGGAGCTGCGTGAGAAAGCCCGCAAGGCACTGGGCGATAAATTTTCGTTGCGCGAGTATCACGACGTGGTGCTCGACACCGGCACCGTTCCGCTGGAGATTCTAGAGCGTCAAGTAGACGCTTACATTGCTTCGGCGCGAAACCGCAACCCATAGCTGGCCGGCCTGGCGTCGCGCAGGATGGCCTGCCAGGGCGCGTAACCGCGGGTAGCGGAATAGGGATCGTCTTCGAACTGCAATGCCGCGTCTATGTGTGTGCCGGGCGCGAACTCCGCGGCGCGTTCCGCGAAATTCCAAGCTTTCACGCGCAGGGTTCGTCCCTGCGACTTTAACCGCAGGAACAAGTGCTTGTCCTTCTTGATTTCAGGCGGGGCCGCCACTTCCACTCCGCGCGCGAGTAAGGTGGGCGGTGGGTTGCCGAAGCCGAAGGGCGCCAAGTTCAGCAATTCCGCGATGGTTTGATCGGTAATTTCCTCAAATGCGATCTCCGTGTCGATCTCGATTTCGGGTTCGAAATCCGCTACCGTCAGCCGAGTTGCGGCGTACGCTTGGAATTGCACGCGGAACTCGTCCACCTCTGAAGCCAGCAGCGTGACGCCCGCGGCTTGCCGGTGACCGCCGAATTTTTGGAATAAGGCGGGCATGGCTTCGAGCGCATCCAGCAAATGAAACGCACGGATGCTGCGGCCTGACCCATGCGCCACGCCGCCGTCGATTCCCAGGACGAAAACCGGGCGATGATAGCGTTCCACCACGCGGCTTGCCACAATCCCGACGACGCCGCGATGCCAGCCGTCGCCGGCGAACACCAGGGCCGCATCGCTATCGGTCACGGGCTGCGCCAGGCACTGCTCCAGAATGGCTTGCCGGATACCATCTTCGGTTTCGCGGCGGTCTTTATTCCATCCGTCCAACTGCGCCGCGATGGCCCCGGCCCGCTGCGGATCGGAAGTGGAGAATAGCTCGATGATATCGCTGGCGCTGGCCATGCGTCCCGCGGCGTTGATGCGCGGCGCGATTTGAAAGGCGACCTGGCGGGCGCTGGGGGTGGTGCCGGCCGCGATGCCGGCCACGTCCAGGAGCGCGCGCAAGCCTGGATTCGTGACGCGGTTGAGGCCTTCGAGTCCACGTTTCACGATCACGCGATTCTCTCCGGTCAAGGGCACCACATCCGCTACCGTGGCGATGGCTACCAGCTTCAGCAGAGAATCGACCAGGCGTTCCCGCCGCGTGTGTTCCCAGCCCAGCGAGATCATCAAAGCTTCGGCCAGTTTCAAAGCGACACCCGCGCCGCACAGATTTTTCTCAGGATAGGTGCAATCGCGCCGGTTGGGATTCAGCACGGCGAGCGCGGGCGGCAATTCCGCTTCGGGCAAGTGGTGATCGGTGACAATCACGTCGATGCCCAGTGCGGCCGCGTGCTTCACCACTTGGTTCGCGCGGATGCCGGTATCGACGCTGACGATCAGTTTGACGCCCAGCGCGGCGGCGTCCTCCACGGCTTCGCTTTTCATGCCATAGCCGTCGCGAATCCGGTGGGGGACGAAGCAAGTGGCGGCCGCGCCGGCGAGGTCGAGTACCTTCTTGAGCACCACCACCGCACTGGTGCCGTCGACGTCGTAATCGCCATAGAGGAGTATCGGTTCCTGGCGTTCGATGGCCTGCACTAGCCGCGCCGCTGCCTTTGCCATGTCGGCCAGCAGAAACGGATCGTGCAGATCCGCCGGCGAAGGCTGGAGAAAGCGGCGCGCGGCGGCAGGATCGGCCAACCCGCGGGCGCACAAAATTCGGGCGGCGGGAAGCGAAATGCCCAGAGCAGCCGACAACGCGGCCGCATGGGCGGGCTCAACTT
Source organism: Acidobacteriota bacterium (assembly GCA_030775415.1). Lineage (GTDB taxonomy): Bacteria > Acidobacteriota > Terriglobia > Bryobacterales > Bryobacteraceae > Palsa-187. The sequence goes on from JALYJH010000327.1 coordinate 2,814, forward strand.
CTGCTAAGATCCACTTCATTCACGTGTTTTATTGTTACATTCGCGGATGTAACCTGAGGGTGGGTGGCGGACATCAAAACAAATGTACATGAGGGCGCTGGCGCTAATTGTCGTGTGTCTGGGCTCGCTTTCCGCCGCGCTGGCGCAGACGGGCGTGGTGAAATCGGAAGGCCAGCCGGTGCCGGGTGCCACGGTACGCGCGACACAGGGCGAGCGCGTTCTTAGCACTTTAACGGACGCGAAGGGAGAATTCCAGCTAGCCAACCTGACGCCGGGAAGCTGGACCGTCGAAGTTGCCATGTTCGGCTTCGCGCCGCAGCAACGAGAAGTGCAAATCTCCGCGAATCCCACTAAGATCGATTTCAACTTGCAGATCGGTAACTTCGCTGCGGGGCGCGGCGGCTTTGGCGCCGGACGGTTTGGCGCGGGGGGCGGTGCGGCGGGCGGAGGAGGTCGCGGGGGCGCTCAGGGCGGGTTCAATCGCGGTCCCGATCCAGGCAATGCTCCGAATGCGGCTCCTGGGACCCCGACGGGTGGCGGCGTGCAGGTGGACGCCGGGCAAGCCACGCCAGCGGACGCCGCTGCACCTCCCGTGGACGTCGCCGCTCTGCAGCAAGCCAACGCCGGCGGCGCTAACGAAGCGTTTCTAGTTAACGGGAGCATTAGTAACGGGCTACAAACCCAAGCCTCCGATTTCACACCTGGTTTTAGTAGCGGCGTTACTTCGGCGGCCGTAGGCGGCGCTCCAGGGCAGGCCGGCGCGGCGGCTGGCGGATTGCAGGGCGTGAATGATGCTGGTGGAGGAGGATTTGGTGGAGGGGGTTTCGGCGGCGGTGGTTTCGGAGGACGTGGCGGCGGTGGCGGGTTTGGCGCTGGCCCGCGTGGACGCGGAGGCGCGGCGGGACGCGTGGGATTCATCGGAAATCGCCGCAACGCCGGCCAAAACCAGATTCGTGGATCCATTTTCTATACCACGGACAACTCGGTTGCCGACGCCTCACCCTTCTCTTTGAACGGCGAGACCAACACTAAAGCTCCTTACGCGCAAAACAGATTCGGTTTCAACTTGGGCGGGCCGCTCGAAGTTCCCAAGCTCTTTCGCGCGGAGAATACTTTCTTCGTCATCAACTACAACGGCAGCCTGGGGCGCAACGGCATGAATCTCACCGGGACAGTTCCCACGCTGGCCGAGCGCGCCGGCGATTTCTCGGGAATCTCCACGGTGATCTACAATCCGGCCACCGGACAGCCCTTTCCAAGCAATCGCATCCCGCAGATCAACTCCATTGCGGCCGGACTACTGCAATATATCCCGCTGCCCAATCAGCCGGGAACCGTCAACAACTACCGCCTGGTTAAAGCCGTTCCGAACAACAGCCAGAACCTGAATGCGCGAGTGAATCAGACGCTATCGCGCCGCGATCAGCTCAGTTTCGGAGTCAACTGGCAGGGCCGCGATTCGCAAACCCTGCAGG
>JALYJH010000328.1 GCA_030775415.1 Acidobacteriota bacterium
CAGGTAGGGCGACACCCAAGCCGGCTCCACGCTGCGCGCTTCCGCTAAGAACCGGTCGACGGATTCCGCGGGATCGAACTGCTCTTCCGCTGTCACGGCCACTTCCACGCGATTGCAGGTGGAAAGGATCATGCCTTCGACCATGCCGGGCCGCCGGCACAAGCGGTCGAGCGCCTCGGGCAGCGTCTGCTCTTCAAACGCCAGTTTCTCGCGCACTTCCACGGGAGCCGTATGATGACTTAACCCTGTGATCAGCAGCTTCATGGAATCAGCGTGGGCCTCAACCCGGCGTGCGCCACCCAGGTTAGCGCGCCGCACCCCAACACTACCAGCGCCATGACGGCGGCTTTACGGCCGCGCCAGCCCGCCGAGGCGCGCATGAAGATCATCGCCAGGCACATTCCCCAGGTCAGGAAAGACAAGGAGATGCTGGCGTTGCCTACCCACTTAGTTCCAAGCTCGATGTAAGCCCACATGACGCCGAAGACCACGCCCAAAGTGATGAACACGAAGCCGAATCCCATGGAGCTGCTGATTAGGTCGTCCAGTGTGCCCAGTGGAGGCAACTTCTCGAGTAAGGTCTGGCTCTTCTTACTTTTCAGCCTTCGCTCCTGGACCAAATAAAACACCGACGAGACCGCCGTCAGCAGCAATGCCGCATAACCGGCCAAAACTAATACGATGTGCACGATGAGCCAGGCGTCGCGCACCCGAACATCGCCCCAAGCCGGAACCGGCTGCCGCATTCCCGCCACTAGCGTCATTAAGAAGACCAGGGGAAACAAAGCTAACGACGTGCTGGCGAAGCGATAGCGCCAGTCGACGAATAAGAACGCGAGGGCGATCAAAAAAGCGCACAGGTTTATGGTGCCGTAGAAGTTTTCCACGGGCAGGCGTCCCTCGGCCATGGCGAGCTCTACAATCGCCACGCCGTGCAAGACCACGCCCACGCGGAACGCGCCCAGCGCAAAGGCGTAAAAGCCTTGTGCCCGCCGCAGAATGGCCAGCAGCGAATGCAGCAGGCCCACGGCATAAAGAAGCGCCGCTAGCCGCAGCCAAAAGATGCTGGAATCCGCCATGGTCATGCTTGTATACCATTCTACGTCCCGGGAGGCACGCTTGCCCGGAGTCGCGGCGGCTTGGATGGCGTCGTGAATCCGTATGGTTACCGGGGGCACGCGCGGTATCGGCCGTTCCATCGCGGAAATGCTGCTCGCGGAAGGCGCCCTGGTGGTGCTTTGCAGCCGCTGGCCCGATTCAGTCAGCCGCGCGGTTTCCGAAAGGGCCGCCAAGTGGCCAGGTAAAGTCAAGGGAAAAGCTGCCGATGTAAGTGAGCATGAACAAGTTCGAGCGTTGTTCGAGTTTGTCGACCGCGAAGCCGGCGGTCTGGACGTACTCATCAACAACGCCGGCTTCGGAGTGTTCGCCAACGTCTCGCAACTTGCTGTTGCGGAGTGGGACAAAATGATACGGACGAATCTCAATTCCGCGTTCTACTGTTCCCGTGAAGCTCTGCCAAGATTTCAAAAACGGGGAGCCGGGTACATCGTCAACATCAGCAGTTTGGCGGGGAAAAACGCCTTCGCAGGCGGGGCCGCCTACAATGCGTCGAAATTTGGATTGAATGGTTTTAGCGAAGCGCTGCTATTGGATACAAGGTATGACAACGTGCGCGTGAGCACGATTTTGCCGGGCAGCGTCGCCACGCAGTTTGGCGGCCAGGAGAGCGGTGCCGATAAGGGCGAGGATTGGAAAGTCCATCCTGAAGATGTAGCAGCGATAGTGCGGGCGTTGCTGGCGATGCCGCCAAGAACCATGGTGAGCCAAGTTGAAATCCGGCCCTCTAAACCCAAGCGCGCTTGAGGTTAGGGCCCGAATCGAGTTGAAGTGAGGAGCATCTAAAGAAATGGCACTTGGATTGCCTGATGACTTGTGGAAAGGGGGCGCATTGAGGCCCCCGCGAAGTGCTAGGAAGGTGGCTGATATGGTACGGCTCAACATCCCCTTGGACCCCGGTAAGACTGGCCGAGAGGCAGTTTCTCTTGAAAACAGCTTACGGCGAATGATTGTAGGTCAGGATGAAGCGATTCAACAAATCGTTAACATTTATCAGATGAACTTGACGGGGATGAGCGCGCCCGGTCGTCCCATCGGGAACTTCCTGTTCCTCGGGCCCACCGGCTCGGGCAAGACCCGCATTGTCGAAGCCACCGCCGAAGCTCTGCTCAAGAATCCGCGTGCCGTCATTAAAATCGATTGCGCCGAGTTCCAGCACAGCCATGAGATCGCAAAGTTAATCGGGTCGCCTCCGGGATACCTGGGGCATCGTGAGACGCATCCTTTGTTGTCTCAAGAAGTTCTTAACCAATATCACACCGATAGCATGAAGCTGAGCTTCGTGTTGTTCGACGAAATCGAAAAGGCTTCGGATGCTCTGTGGAACCTACTGTTAGGCATCCTTGATAAAGCCACGCTGACATTGGGCGACAATCGCAAGGTGGATTTCTCGCGCGCGATGATTTTCATGACCAGTAATCTGGGCGCGGCCGAGATGGGCAACCTGCTCTCCCCGAAACTGGGATTCGGTGCGGGCGCCGCTCGCGCGAAAATGGCGACCGGTGAAGTGGAAGAGGGGCTGACCGAGAAACTGGCGCGCTCCGGCTTAGAAGCGGCCCGGCGCAAGTTCACTCCCGAGTTTATCAATCGACTAGATAAAATCGTGACCTTCCAGCCGCTTGGCAGCGAGCAGTTAAAGAAGGTGCTGGACATCGAATTAAATTTAGTTCAGCAACGGGTCTTCAATACGTCCGCTGACCGTGCGTTTGTATTTACTGTCTCGGACGCCAGTAAAGATTACTTGTTGCAACAGGGCACGGACCTAAAGTACGGGGCTCGTCATCTGAAGCGCGCCATTGAGCGCTTGCTCGTCCAGCCAGTATCGAACCTGATCGCGACGGAGCAAGTCCGCGGCGGCGACTGGATCCGAGTGGATTACGATCCCGGCGCCAACGTACTGCGCTTCGCGCGCGAATGTGAAGGCTTGCCCGTGCAGGAAATGGCACGCTTGGTAGACACCTCGGTCAGCATGCCGGAGATGGCCGCTGCGAGCGGCGCATCGGTCGAACCGGTGCGCATCCAAACAGCTCGTAGCTCAAAGAGAAGTTAGCGTCGGCCTATAGGGTCGCGGTGGAATTTCGGAGCGCGCTGCCTTTCGTTAGGCGGCGCACTCGCCGCGGCCGAGTTGCAGGCTGTAGGCGATGTCGTCGCCCCAATCGCGGAACATTTCTGGAACATCGAGCGGCGGCTTCGCCAGGTCCGCTGTAAGCTGCCGGAACGTCTCAACCTTGTGCCGTAGCACGTACGCGCGGAAGCTCTCGTCTTCCTGGCGATTCTGCTCAAAGTGGGCGAGCACCCGCTCCACCGCGACTGGCACCAGGCGCGCCGGAAGACTCTGCACCGCTACACCGAATTCACGGCTGGTTCCGCCCAACAGCATTTGATAGTACGGCACTTCCTTTTTGCCGCCCTCGGGTGCATCCAATTTTCGTGCGTTGCCGTAGAAACCAATGTCACCAATCCAATGCTGGCCGCAGGAATTCGGGCATCCGCTGGCGTTGACGCGCAGCTTGCGGATCCGCGCATCGGTTTGCTTCGCGAGCACGCCTTGCAGCGCCGCGCCCAGCCCCATGGTTTTGGTGATTCCTAAATTGCAGCTATAGGCGCCGGGACACGTAATGACATCGCTAATTTCATCGGCGCCACCCTCCGCCAGATTGAGTTTCGCCAGGGCGCCATAGACGCGCTTCAGCGCGCCATCGGGAACCCAGCCGAAGATCGCATTCTGGATCATCGAAAAGCGCAGCAACCCGTCGCCCGCCTGATCGGCGATATCGGCCAGCCCGCGCATCTGCTCGCCGGTCAAATTGCCCTGCGGCGTGGTCACGGTGACGATGGAATAGCCCTTCTGCTTCTGCGGCCGCACGTTCGTCTGGCGCCACTCGGCGAAGGCCGGCGAGGAGGACTCCCACAGCGGCAGCAGGTCGCCCGAGGCCAGCGGGGCGGGCAGCGACTTGAAGCCTCCGAAGTTCTCCGGCACCTGGTCCGGCATGGGGATGCCGCCGTTTTTCAAAATATCCTGGTACTGTTCTTCAATGGTGTCGCGCAGCCATTCGAAGCCGCGCTCGCGCAGCACGAATTTCAGGCGCGCTTTGTTTTTGTTTTTCCGATTGCCATGCACGTTAAAGACGCGCAGCACGGCTTCGACGCGCCGCACCAGAT
>JALYJH010000329.1 GCA_030775415.1 Acidobacteriota bacterium
GTCACTGGGCGATCCCTTGAATCTGGCGCCGTCGGATGTGCTGGGGCTCGATCAAGCGCTGGCCACGCAGGATGCGCTGGTACGAGCGCGCACGCTGCTGGGCCTCGACCGTTTACGGCGGGCGGGCACCACGGTGCTGCTGGCTTCGCACGAAGAACGCCTGCTCGAAACGTTGTGCGATGAAGTTTGGTGGCTGGAGGCTGGGGAGCTCGCGGCCAAGGGCGATCCGCGCGAGACCCTGACGCGCTATCGCCGCTTCGTGGCCGATCAGGTGCGCGCCTGGGGTGAGACCATCGCGCCGCGGCTGGCGCCTTCGGCACGCCGCGGAGATGGCAAGGCTGAAGTGCTATCGATCGAAACGCTGGGGGCGAACGGCAACTCCACCATCGTGTGGAAGAGCGGCGAGTACGTGAGCGTGCGCGCGACCGTACGCTTCCATGAAGCCCTGAGCGAGCCGGTGATCGGCATGCTGATCCGCACGCAGATCGGGTTCGAAGTCTATGGGACCAACACGGAGCTGGAGCACGTCAAGATGGGACCGCGTATAGCAGGCGATACGGTGACTGTGGTTTTCCAATTCCTGTGCGATTTGTGTCCGCAGCCTTATACGTTGACTCTGGTGGCGCACGACTCGGACGGCACCGCGCATGACTGGGTGGATGACGCGGTGGCGTTCACGGTGGCCGATGAGCGGGGGACACCGGGAGTGGCAAATCTGCGAGCGAAGGTGACGGTGGAATTGGAGAAGACGGAGCCCTAAGGTTCGGCCGCCCTACTTCGCTTCGATCAGGAAAGTGGGGGCGAGACCGGAGAGCGTGGAGAAGCCGGAGGAGCCGGCAACGTGCAGCCAGGTGGAGGCGCCGTGGATCGCGCCGCCGAAGAAGTGCGGATGAACTTCGACCTGCATCTCCTTCATGACCAGGCTACCGTATTGCAGCAAGGGGAAGACAGCGCGGGCGGGGTCGGCTACTTCCTGGACTACGTAGGGGCTGCGCATGGCCTGGCGCAGGGCTTTCTCCCAACCGAGTTCGTCGAGTTCGGCGCCGCGGAAGGTGTTCTGGTCAGAGGTGTCGTCGTTGGGCTTCAGCACCAGCTTGTTGCGATGCTTCATGACGAAGTCGGGCAGATCGACGGTGTGATTCTTATAAGTGGTCTTGGCGGCTTGGACCATGCGGGTCCAAGGAATGAATTCCTTGATGGCCTTGCGCTCGATGGCGGGGAACTTGGCGGTGACGGAATCGTCCGTCAAGAGGTCGAACATGCCGCGCTTGGCGGCGACTTCAGAACGGAAGCTGTTCAGCATGCACACGGCGCGATCTTTGTAGGCGCGGACGAGAGGGTGATTGAGATCGAAGCGGACGAGGAACTCCTGCACACGTACGCATCGGTAGACGATGTCGATCACCAGGTCGCCGCGGCGGAGTTGGCCGTTTTTGTATTCGAGCTGCTCGGGCGAGGCGACTTCGGCCTGGAAGCCGTCGCGGCGGAGTTGCTCGGCGAGGAGCGAGTTCTCGCTTGAATCGGCGGGCTGGAAGGGCGCACGCGATTCCACGAAGGCAATGGATGGTTTCTTGTTTTTGCCGCCGAATTGTTTATAAGCTTTGAGGATGGCCGCGGTCAGGGCCTTGGTGCCGCCGAGTTTCGAGAGCTTGTGTTTCTTGCGGAACTCCTTGACGGGCGGGGCGTCGAAGTAGATGTCGGCAAGAAGGTCGCTGTAGACGACGCTCGACGGGGCGCCCACGCGGTGTCCGATGAACTGGGTGGATCCGTTATGGAGATTGGCATCGAGCAAACCGGACAGGGCTTGCGCGGAGTAGCCGGGCTCGACCGCGGCGAGCATGCGCTCGGCGGGGAGCAACTGCATGCGCGAGAGCAGGGCCGGCGTGGCGAGGATCATCTGCTCGGCGCGATCGATGGCGGAGAATACGGTGGCAGCGGCTTTGCCTAAGATGGCATAGTCGCGAGTGGTGAGAAAGTGTGGACGCAGCACCGGTGACAGGGGCCGGCTGACCAGCTTTTCGGCACGCAGGCGCGCTTGCAGCGCCTCGGCCCAAGCCAAGTCAATGTACGGTTCACTTTCGATTAATTTGTGATAACGGGCTGTCGCCTCGCTCACTTGGCTCATGGCGGCTGAAGGCTAGTATCGCACGCCGATAGCAGGATTGGAAAGCAATCGGTCTGCAATATCCCTATTAACTAATTGAAAATACACTAGTTAATGTTTTGTTTTATGATCGCGATCATGGCGGCATTTGCGATAAATGAGAAGCAGCGGCTTACTTTCCTTGGAGCAGCGCTGCGCGGCCGCTGCGTTGAAGGGACAGCGGAACGTCCGCATGCCGTCGCTATAGCGATAAAAAGGACAGTCTCCGTCGCCGGCACGATCGTGCGCGGGGGCGGCACTCAATGCCGCGATTCGCCCGGCGGCTTGCAGCTCGCCGACGGAAGTAGCGGCCAGCTCCCCGTGGGGTTCGATGAGAGCGCCCAGAGTTTGAAAGCAGCCATCGGCGATGGACTTCGCCACCTTATCCTGGCTGAAGCCGACTGACTTGGCAAACGCGAAGGTGCCATTCAGGTGGTCTTTATCGGTGGGCGTGATCTTGAGCACGGCGGCATTGACAATGCCGTCCATGAAATCCCCGACAGCCGGGGGGGCGGAGATCCCGTTCGAATAGGCGTCCTGCAATACCCGGCTATGGGCTTCGATCAACTTTGCATTATCCAAAAAAGAATCCAGCTTGCCATTGACGCTGAGCTTGCTCGCTCTTTGGTGGACTTCCCAGAAGCTCTCTGGCGGGTGGTCCTGATCGGCCTTGCTGAGTTCGCCGTCGAGCGAGGCGGCGAGGAATAAATCCGGCGCGTCGAGGCGCTGGCGCAGATAGGTGGTGGCATCCACGGGAGCCTTCTTTCGCCAGTTCCGTTGCACCACCGACAACACTTCGATGGCGGGGAAGAAGGGGAGGTTGTCGAACATGCCGCCGTCGGCGTATAGAACATCGGTGGCGCCGCGGCCTGGTTGCAGTTCGGCTTGCTGGCGCGGCCGGAAGGCGGCGGGAAAGGCGCTGGAACTGAGCCCGCCTTCCACGAAATCGTACACCTGGGTATCGCTTAGATCGCGCGGCAGCAGCAGCGGGCGGCTGCGCGAGAGGTCCGACGCCGTGGCAAAGACGGCTATATCAGGGTAGGGCTGGTCCTTGCTGAGATCGATTTGACGGTCGACGTCGAAGGGCCCGGCGCCGAGCAGTATTTTGGCCCGCTCCTCTAAAAGGCTGGTGCCGATGAGAGCGGTGTCGATTTCCAGGCGCCGCAAAGTTTCGCGGCGGGCGGTGTCCCAGAAGCGCTTCAAGGCATCGGTAATGTGTCCGGCGACAAACTGCGCGGCAATACTGCGGGTGTTGCGGTGCGGGATCAGAAACAAGGTTGAGATCGCGTCGATCAAAATCGAAGGCGCTCCGGTCGCGGCAAAGCCGGAATCGGAGCGCGTGCCTTGGCGCACGGCGCGCCGCAGGGAGACGGGCGACAAGTTGACGGCGCGTCCGCGGGTGCCGATCTGCTTGGCGGCGTTCTTCAGCCCCTTGGTCAGCGCCACGCGGCGGTCCACTTCGAGAAACGTCAGGCATAGCTCGCCCAGCAGCCGATCGCGCGAGACCGGTTGACTTAAAGTGGAGATCGCTCCCAGCGCGCCGCCCATGAGCGTGCCCACCGACGCGCCGACGATCAGATCCGGCTTCATGCGCGCCACTTGCATGGCGCCGATCACGCCGATGTGGAAGGCGCCGCGGAACACTCCGCCCGCGGCCAGAAAAACAATGCGGGGCTGATGCGATGGCTTGGGTCCGCGCGGCGCCAAGTGCGCATACTGCTGCGGCGAGAGCCGGTCATACCAGTGCTGCTGGTGCTGGTGGGCTTTCGCGACGGGGTCCGGCAAGGCCCGCAGTTGGCGAGTGCAGGCGTTGCAGACCTCGGCCAGCCCGGGCGCCGGAGCTTGCACAAACGGGGAACGCGCGGCCGCGATCTGCGCCAGAAGCTGGGAGCAGGCCATCTGCGGCGCTCCGCCCCTCTCCAGGCGGTTGCGGTGCAGAGTTTCGAGAGTGGAGCGGCAACCCGCGGCGGCCACCTTCAACAATTCCTCGCGCTGCGGCGCGAGGTTGTTGGCAAACTTGATTTCGCGATCGGGGGCGATCTCATCCGCGAAGATGGGGTAGATGGCGTCCACTTTGCCGGTGGCCCGCCGCTTGTGC
>JALYJH010000330.1 GCA_030775415.1 Acidobacteriota bacterium
CCCGCTGCGATGCTCTGGTGAATTGCGCGGGCACGACGCGCTTCGTGAAACATTCCGATCTGGATGCGCTCGACGACGCGCTGATCGATACTATTCTCGCCACCAATGTGCGCGGGCCTTTCGCAGCTGTGCGCGCGCTGCGGCCGCTGCTTGAAAAGAGCACACTGCCCGGGGGAGGCGTGGTGGTGAATGTGTCGTCGATTGCCGGCACCATCGCGATGGGCAGCAATGTGGCGTACTGCGCATCGAAGGCGGCGCTCGATAACATGACCAAATCGCTCGGCCGGGCGCTGGCTCCGCGCATGCGCGTGGTGTCGGTGGCTCCGGCGCTGGTCGATACGGAATTCGTGAAGTCTCTCGATCCAGGCTGGCGCGACGAACAAGCCGCGCGCACGCCGTTGGGCCGGCTGACGACGCCCGAGGACGTTGCCGCCGCCGTCACCGCCGTCATCGTCACGCTGACTTCTACTACGGGAACGATTCTGACTCTCGACGGCGGGCGCACCCTCGGCTAGAACCAGAGCTACACTGGGAGCGAAGTTTACCGTGAAACAAGCCGCGTCCCTGATGTTATCGTTGCTCGCTGGCGCCTCGTGCTGGGGACAGGAGCCGCAGGCCAGTGTCGCGCTGGAGGCGCCAGCCAGAGTGGGGATGCCGGTCTGGCTGAAGATTTCCACCAGCAACGAACTTCGTTATCCCTTCTACACCGTGCCCGACTGGCACGAGTGCCACGATGTCGAAGTCAGGAAAGACGGAAAGCCGCTCCCCCGCTTTGCGTATCCCACGGACGCGATTGGGAAGATGGTGGTCTTCGCCGGCCCCGCTTGTGGAACGATTTATCTACCCGGCAACGCGGCACATCCGGGAAGCATCCCGTTGCACTTGATGTATCGCTTCTTACAGCCGGGTATTTACGAAGTTCGCTATGTCGAGCGAGCGTGGACGGATGCCGTCACTGTGCTATCGCCTTGGACGCTGATTGAAATCCAGGCGGCGACTCCGGCGGATCGCGCCACATGGCTCGCGGACGTAAGCGCGCATGCGCCGACCGATGCCATGGGGTTGCTCTCAGGCTACCTGCCGGACATCCTGGGCGTTCCCGATGACGGGTCTTTGGAGTTGCTCGCGCCATACCTCGCTCATCCGGATTCCATGGTCCGCCAGTATGTCTCACATGCCGTTTCCTATTGGCCAGGGCTGCAAGCCGCGCGAGCTATTTTGGCAACGCTGCGTACGCACGGGCCAAACGCGGAGTCGGCACAGCTTCTTGCAGTCGCGTCGAAATTGCTTACCGCCGATGAAAAGGAGACCGCGGTCGAAACGGCCTTTCCTTATCTGAAGTCAGACTCGCCGATGGCCCTCATAGGTGCGCTTGAGGTAATGAGGACGATCGCACTGGGAGAAAAATCGCAGGTCAGCGGAGAATGGAAACAGCGGGTCGCGGATGCCGTGGTCGATGCGGAAGCGCACGTGGTTGCGCTGGGCAATGCGGATATCGCGAATGCTTACGTGCAGGCGCTTTTCGCTGTCAAGGACGCTCGCGCGCCGAAGATCTTGTGGAGTTTCGTCGACCGCGGCATTGCACAGGAGCAGGCGATCATCTGCCTGGCATGGCTGCACTCGCCTGCTGATTTGCCAAAGTTGGCGCAAAGGGCGATGCCTCCCAGCGCCCAGTTGGCTGAGCCTGGACCCGGCTCATTGCCATATGCGTTGCGCTACTCCTACGGCGACGCGGCACTGCCGTACATTGAAGAGATGCTGCAACGCTCGCCGTTCGTGTTCGTGCGCACCGCGAGCGCTCAGGAACTGGTGAACGCGGGACGCCCTTCCGGCTTTGCGTTCATCGTGGATGCGATGGAACAGAACCGGCCGTATCGCGCGGAGATGGTTCAGTTTCTGCGCGATCGCTTTCCCGAACTTGGTTCAGCGGACGATGCCGCGGTGCTGCGTCTTGCGCAAATCAAAGCCACAGCCAAATAGCCGCAGGCGGAATCTGGCGGTATTCTCGCATTTGGCCGATAAGCACCACCAAGGGGCTATTCGCGGCCTCGCTAAGTCGTTGAATCACTGGATTCACTAGTGCACGCGGAACGGCAAGAAACGTGCACTGGGGATGCGGGGGTGATTACATGTATCAGCGTATTTTTTTCGGAATTGTGGCTGTGGCGACCGTTGCCAGTGCCCAGACATTTCCTAGACGTGCGGCCGTAGTCGGAGGCGGTAGTCCCGATCGCGGCCAGTGCACCATAGAAGTAACCGTCGATGGGGCCGCCGAGGTTGAGATCCGTGGCGATGTCGGTGTCCTGCGCAACGTTTCGGGACAAACGCCACAGTGGCGCCGCTTCGAGTGCAGTTCGATCATGCCTCCTAATCCTGCCGATTTCCACTTCGCCGGCGTGGATGGGCGGGGGAGGCAGGAACTGGTCCGCGATCCGCGTAATGGCGGCCCAGCGGTGGTTCGAATCGAAGACCCAGATAACGGTTCAGAGGGCTATACCTTTAATCTGAGCTGGGGTAACGCATATCCGGCCACGCAAGACCGGGGTTTTGGGGGCGACCAAGGGCGACCCGACCGGGACCGGGGGCCTGGGCCCGCACCTGTATACCGCGATCCTCGGCAAGGGGATCGGGATGCATTTTACCGCGACCGCGAGGAAATGTTTCGCGGGGACAATTGGCGCGCCTCATTCTTCCGCCGCGTCCGCCAGGATCTGGATTACATGACCTCCGGGGCTTATCCGTTTAACGGGGACCGCGCGCGGCTGGCCCGCACTCAGATGGAGCTCGACGAACTCCAGAGCAAATTGAGCGCGGGGTTTTACGATGAGCGCGAACTGGATGAAGTCATCGGAGGCATGCAGGCGGTTATGCAGAATAACCGTTTGGCTCCGCGGGATCGCGCGATTCTGGCCGATGACCTGAACCGCATGCGCGATTTTCGGATGCGTCACGAGGAGTTCGGCGCCCGCGATGTCGAAGGTGTTTATCATCGCGAACGCGAGCAGCGCTTCAACGGCAACGACTGGCGCGCCATGTTCTTCCTGCATATTCGTGAAGATCTGGATCACGTGGACGCCAATACCTTTCCTTTCGGGCGTGATGCTGCGAGGCTTGAACGAACTAAATTTGAACTCGATGAACTGCAACAAAAGCTGGCCCAGGGAATCTATGATGAACGCGAGCTGGATGAAACCATGGGCGCTCTGCAAATGGTCGTGAGCTCCAATCGCCTGGGACCTCGAGATCGCGACGTGCTCGCCGACGATCTTGCGCGGATGCGCCAGTTCCGCATGCGCCACGAGCAGTTCGGCGCGCGTTAACACCCGGGCAGGGGCGGTCGGTCGAGAAGTGCTATTCTCTTGACCGCCGCCCCAGCCGGGTCCATACTGAATGTGGCGCCGCGCATGCCGCCGGCGCCCCAAGAATCCTGCACTAAGGCAGAATACTTGGTCCTCTTCTCTTAGCCAGCTGGATACTTTTTCCGCGTATCCGTCTTCGATCAGTGCTGCCGGGGAGGAACCGCGTGGGCTTTGAGAGTCGTTTCGCTCGTGCCTTCACGGCCGTCAATGTCGAGCGGGAGGCGCCCGCCGCGTCCGGAGTTTACGGGGTTTCAAACGCGCGAAAGTGGATCTTCATCGATGAGACCGGGAATATCCGAGAAAGCCTGATGGAATATCTGGCAAGTCCGAACGGCGCGCCTGCCGATCAACCCTCCGGATTCTCCTTCGAGCTGAGCCCGTCCTACAGCCGCATAGCCCGTCGAGATCGCCTGATTGCGGAGTTGGCTCCTATCCAGAAGCGCCGCCCGCGAGGTTAACTGATGCCATTCCCACAAGGAAACTCTTTCGCGTTTACGCCGTTATCGGTGAAGAAGAATGCTCCGGCGTCGTCCGGGATTTATGGGATCTTCAACGGCAGTCAATGGATCTACGTAGGGGCGGGCGAGGACATTCAGCAAGCCCTCCTGGCTCATGTGAATGACACGGAGAACTGCATCCGTCGCTTTAATCCAACGGGATTCAGTTTTGAGTTGGATACGGAAGCCAAGCGGCGGACACGCCAGGAAATCCTGATTCGGGAGTTGGGGACGCAATGCAACCGGGAGAACGGGAATTTGCCCCAGCTACCTTGGCTGAAAGCCCTCTAAATCAGGCGATTTGGGGCAGCGGGTGCGCGCCGCGGCTCTCGATTTCGCGCGACAGGGCGTCGGCCCGTCGGCGGCACTCGGCGGCGC
>JALYJH010000331.1 GCA_030775415.1 Acidobacteriota bacterium
CTGGCAAAGCGAACCCTCGACCTCTACCAAGAAAGCAGTCTTTTCCTCGAACCTCTATTGGGACGACGTAGCTGGAGTGTGGCGGGTCCCGATTGACGGGCTAGGCGGCAACGATTTCGCCGCGCTCATCATGGACTTTGACGGCAACGTGAGAATCGCCGCGGCGCACAATCTTATCCCCGCCCCGCCAACTACTCTTTCCACGGCCCAATTAGATGCTTTAACAAAATTCCTATTCCTCGTTGAGGGCGGGTGCGTCTTCGGCGGAGATAAGGTCACCTGGGAGTTTGGGGATTCGACCTCTACGACCGGCGACAATGTCATACAGATAAATTCAGGCAACAAAAAAACGAGGGTCTTCCTGAATTCTGGCTCGAACGCGGGCGGCGGCGAACTTCTAAACAGCCTTGGCCAGTTCCTCATTAAGAACATTGGCGGTACTGGCGATTTAAACATCCTGAACAACAGCACTGGTGGCCTCAATATCACGAACTCGGGCAGTAGCGTCCACGACTTAGACATCACTAACAGCGGCAGTGGCAATCTCAACATCAGCAACACGAACGCCAACGGGAAAGTGACACTGGGCGTGGGTTCCGTTGGCATTGCTCTTGATGGAGCCGCGACGACGCTATTGCTGAGCGCGAGCGGGATGAGCATCAAATTCCAAATCACTCCCACTCCCGTGATCCAGCTAAACGGGTCGCTCCAGGCAACCGCTTACGGCGCAGGCGCTCTCGTTACGGATGCATCAGGAAACGTATCGGCGGCCTCTGGATATTCTGGAACCATTACAACCGCCAAGTTGACCGGCGGCGGCGCAAACGGGTCCATGACCTTTGTAAACGGAATTTTGACCGCGCAGACTCCAGCCACTTGAGCATCGTTTTGCAATCACCGTTCCCCTCTAATGAGCTCCCTGCTGTGTGGGCTTGGGGGCAAGCGTTTCGCGGGCGCATGTTCGACGATAGCTCGCTGCCCACATTCGAGGCCTTCGCGGAGGATTGGCGGGAGCAGGAGCGGCGCGGGCGCCGTAGCTGGGCTGTTTCGCGAAACGGCGAACTCGGTGGATGTTTGATCTCGACGCGATTATCTCCGGACAAGGCAGAGTTGCATCTATTGTTCAAGAAAACCTTTTGGGGAAGAGCCACCACGCGCACCGCCCTATGGATGGTCTGCGCTCAAATCTTCGCGGCCGGCGTAGACACGATTGAAAGTACCGTTCCGGCGGACGCAGGGGCAGTGTTGGCATTGGTGAAAACAATCGGGGCGCGCCGCGAGCACATAGGCCAGTCCTCGCGTAATGGGATGCCGGTGGACATGATCGGCCTGGTGCTCGAGAGAAACGATTTTGTTGCGAAAGGGGTGGTGGCAAGATGAGTTTTTTCAAGGGTGGCGCGACCAGCACAGAGCAAAACCAGCTCAATCAGAATAAAAACTATATCTACGGGCAAGGCAGCACCCTCAATCAGCAGGCGCAAGATCGCAGCAACACCGCCTACGATCAGTCGCAGAATTACACCGCGCAAGCCGATCAGGCCTATGCGCCGCTGGTTGCTGGGCAGGGCGGCTACACGGCGGACCAGGCGTCGGCAATTCAAGATAAGTCTGGACTCGATAGCCTGCAACTCACCCCGCAGGAGCAAGCTTCCATCGCGGGTAATCCTACCGCCGGGATGACAACGGGCGACCAATTGAGCTCGAATTATCTCGATCAGGGCGAAGCGGAGAGTATCAAGGGGGACCAATCCGGAATTAACGCTGGTCTCGGTCAAGTCAACGCTGCGGTTGACCCGACATCCGTAGCGACGTATACGCAAAATACGCGCCTGACGCCGGAAATGCAGGATCAGATGGCGACTGACGCCTCGCGATCGGCGACGAATGTGGATCGGGCGACCGAAGACGCGAATGCCGAAAAGGCGCGCGCTTCCGGGGCGGATCCATTAGGCGTTGCTGGCTATACCGCGCAGGCTGATCGGGCAGCCCAGCAGGATGCCGCGATTGCGGCTTCGAATGCTCGCGTGAACGCTTCGAATACGGCGGCGAGCCGCGAGACGAATATCCTGGGGGCGAATCAAACCCTCGATCAGCAGAAGGCCGCTGCCGCCAACACCAATCTCAGCGCTCAGCAGCAGATGGAGGCAAATCAGTCGAGCCGCGCCCAATCGATGGCCTTGAACCGCCAGCAGACTGGCGAATCGAACCAAGCCACCGCCTACAACCAAGCGCAGACGGCCGATCAGACCGCCTCCTCTCGCGCCGCCGGGATTGCGCAGAATCGGCAATCGACCGGGCAGTACGTTGATACGGCTAATTCGGGTCGAGCAACAACCGTTGCCAATCAGGAGCAAGGCCAAGCCGCCGAAGGGCGTCAGTATCTCTCGAATCAGATCGGCGGCACTACGGGCGCTGCGGAAACCCAACAGGGTATCCAGTCAGGCGTCTACGGGACGACCACCGGAGCCGCTACCCAGAACACCAGCAACCAAGTGAACGCGGATAAACGCCAGAGCGGATTCAACCAATTCCTTACGGCCGCAGGTGAAGCCGCTCAAGGGGCGGCGGCGATGGGAGCAAAAACCTCTGACTTCCGCCTGAAGGAAAATATCGTACTTTTGGGCCAATTGAACGGACTCAATATTTACGAGTATTCATTCAATGGCAACCCGGAACGCGAAGTGGGCGTGATGGCGCAAGAGGCTTACGAGCGGTTCCCTGAAGACGTGATCGTTGGCGGAGAAGATCCCGCCGTCGCGCCATGGATGGTTCGCTACGGGACGCTGCTGCCTAAGCTGATAGCCGAAAGGAGCTAACCTTGGCCTTCAAAAAACAAATCAGCTTCATCGCTGATCCCGAAGACGACGAATTAGACGGTTCTCTGCCTAGCGATCCTTCGAGGGCACCGAACTACGTCGCGCCAACTATCGCTCCGCCGGAGCAGGCACCGGTAGTGACGCCCGGTAGCGCCCCATCGCCACAACTAGCGTCGGCAACCCCAATTGCCAGCGCGCCGGACGCGGCCAACACGCCGTCATACCTGGATCCTGACCTTGATCCCGATGCCTATTCTCCGGTGCATAAGGGGAAGACGGCGGCGGACCTGCGGCGCGAACAGGAAGAACTGGAAGCGCAGCGCCCCGATGATAAGCCGCCGGGATTCTGGCGCACGCTAGCCGGTATCGGAGCCGGTATCGGCGTGGGCTACCTCACTCGCAATCCGAACATGGTCGCGCAGGTCCAGGGTCAGATCATGCGCCCCGGCGCCGCCAAAGTCCAGAAGTGGGCGGGCCAGGTGAACGATAAAGCTTCCCAGGCGGAGGCGCAAGAAAAGATCGAGTCCGATGCGCGCGCCGCACAGATGGGCGATGCGAACTTAGCGCACCTGAATGCTGAGACGCGGAATCAGAACTCCGAGGCGGATAATCGTGATCTACCGGGCGCGCCGCCATCCCCGGAGTTCGAATACCACGATGGATTGATTGTCAACAAGCGTACTGGAGAGGTCAAGCCATCTGGTATTCCCACAACGCCAAAGCCGCTCACCGCAAACGATTTCATTGAAGTCCTCGGACCGGACAAAAAACTACATCGAATGAAGCCCGATCCGGTGGACCCGTCGAAGTCGGTGGACTATGGCATTGTGCCGGATGGTGAACCAAAAGTTAATACCGCTCCGGAGTTAGCCGCGTTGGCTACTGATCCCAAAAGGTCTCCAGAAGAGCGGTCGGCAGCCGACGCGGCGCTGAAACGACTCAATACTTATCAGCAGGCGGGCCGCCCGATTAACAACAATAACTTCACGCTGCCCGGTCTCCCAACCTCCGAAACGCCTAAGCAGCAAACCGCCACGGGCGATGACTATATCGGAACACTTTCGCCCAGTCTCGCCGCCCAAGTCAAGGCGATCTCCGAGGGCCGCGCGGCATTGCCTCCCGCGAGTGCTCGAAGCCAAGCTGCGATTAGCCTGCGTAATGCAGTTTTCCATTATGATCCTCAGTATTCCGACCAACGAGCCCAGATCCGAAAAGCATTCACTACCGGGCCAGACGGCAAAAACATCGGCGCTCTGAACACAGCAACTGTCCATTTTGGCCAATTGCAGGAAGCCGCCGAAGCTATGAAGAACGGGACGTTCCAGCCAGGAAATCAAGTCTACAACTACATAGCTACAAAGTTCGGAGCCAGCGCACCGACTGACTACAAC
>JALYJH010000332.1 GCA_030775415.1 Acidobacteriota bacterium
CGCGAGCAGCGACAGTTGGTGTCTTAAACGACTGGTCGGGGAGCAGTGTATAAGTAACGCAACTGCAACTCCGTATTCGCCGAGCCTTGCCATGCCAAAGGCTCCCACGGAGAGAATAGCGTCCCATCTCCAATGCCTGCCTATCCATTTCCATGAATCGTTTAGCCAATTAGATGTAGGAGCAGTATTTCGAGATTCCTGCAAGTCCGAGTAAGCCCAGCGGTGCTGACACGATGTACCCATCCACTTGTCTTCAGGATCGCCGTGCACCCTGTTGCTAATCCCCGGCCTCCCGCAATACGGACAAATTGGCGGTTTCGAGTCCAGTGCGTGTTCAAGTGCGCGTTTGAAAAACGGCGTGGGCTGATCCATCCTGCCATTGTCCCAGATGCCAAAGCGGATACGCACGCACGAAATCCGAGGTTTGTAAAGAGGTGGTCAGTTTCAAACTACCCACTACGGGAATTAACCACGTCCGGCTAACCTCTCCAAGGCCGCGCCGGTCAAGCGGAAGGTGCGCCAGTCCTCTAACGTGACCGCTCCCAGGCGGTGATAGAAATCGATCGACGGCTGGTTCCAGGTTAAGACGGACCACTCCATGCGTCCGCAATCCTCCTGCTTGCCGATGCGCGCGAGGCGCTCGAGCAGAGCCTTGCCAATGCCCTGCCCGCGATGTTCGGGTTCCACAAAAAGATCTTCGAGATAGATACCTCGCTTGCCGAGGAACGTGGAGAAATTATAGAAGTAGAGCGCGAACCCCACTGGCGCATCCCCGGCGAAGGCCATGAGCGCTTCGACGTTGCGCTGCGGGCCGAACAGCGCTTTTTGAAAATCCTCTTCGGTGGAAACCATAGCGTCCGCCAGCTTTTCATACTCCGCCAGACGCCGCACCAGGCGTAGAATCGCTGGGATATCGCGCGGGGTGGCGCGCTCAATTGTGAGTGCCATGTTTTGATTGTTCCATCTGCATCCCCACGCCGCATGGGCCTCTTGTACAGTGGTAATTTGGCTTTTCGGAGGTACTATGCATTCCAGAACTATATACGCACTCTTTTTAGCTGTGCTATCGCTATTCACCGGATTGCCCGCCTGGGCGCAAAATCCCGCGAGCCTGCAGATCACGATTGTCGAAGGCGAGGGTGCGATCAATAACGTAAAACAGCGAGTGAATCGCGAGCCGATTGTGCAGGTGGAAGACGAGAATCACAAACCGGTGGCCGGGGCCGCCATCATCTTCTTCCTGCCGAATGACGGGCCGGGCGGTACTTTCGCGAACGGCAGCAGCACCTTCACCACCACGAGCAATGCGCAAGGCCAGGCGACGGCGCGCGGCATTCGCTTCAACAATCAGCCGGGGACGATGCAGATCCGGGTCACTGCGTCTTTCGCCGGTCAAACGGCCAGCGCGATCATTAATCAGACGAACGTGCTGGGGGTAGCGAGCAGCGCCGCGGTGGGTGGCATGAGCCTCACTGCGAAACTGCTGATCATCGGCGCGGTGGTGGGCGCAGGCGTCGCGGCGGGCGTGGTCATCGCGAACCACGGCGGCGGCAGTTCAACGCCGGCTGCTTCTTCCACCGTCACCATCACTCCAGGAACTGTGACCGTGGGAGGCCCACAATGATGCGGCGGACAAACTGGTTACCTATTGCGTTTTTTGGAGTGCTGACGGCGGCCGCGTCAGCCCAAGTGCGCGGGCCTGTGATGGGCTATTTCCCCGACAAGGGAGCGCTGCGAACGCTTTACGGGATTCCGGCGGCGGGATGGGTGGGCGACCCCATTGCGCCTGACCGCGCGCTCTCGCTGATAGAGATGTCTCCGGATCAGAGCCGCGCGCTGGCCATTGCAGCCGACACCGGCGCGCTGATGTTGCTCACGCCCGCAAGCGGCGTCACGACGCACGTGAACGGTGCGGCTTCCGGCGCGGATCGCATTGTGTTCAGCCCCAATGGAACGGCGGCGGCGCTGTGGTTCCCTGGCAGCGATCACATTCAGGTGGTGAGCGGATGGGCGGCGCCGGCGGTTCGCGACATCGATGCTTCATTTCTAGGCGGTGATCCAGCGGCGCTGGCGGTGAGTGACGACGGCCAATGGGTGGCGGGCGCGTGGTCGAGCAACGTTTACGCATTCGGTCCCGCGGGAGGCGCGGCGGTGTTGCCGGTGGCGGGTCCGGCGGAGGCTCTGTGCTTCTTCCATGGGCGCGCGGACGTCGCGGTGATCACGGCCTCTCAAGTAGTGATCGTTTCCGACATCGGCGGGGCGGTGGTGCCGAATGTGATTTACAGCAAGGCGGCCGATGCGCCGGACACCACACCTGTACAGGTGGCTGTGGGGCTCACGGTGTCCTTCGATAACCGCTATCTGGCGCTTGCTGGAAACCTGGGCTGGCTCGGGACTTTTGACTTGACGGCGGGCAGCAGCACCGGAGGCGATTGCAACTGTAGGCCGAGCGGCGTGTATGGGATGGGCGGCTCGCTGTTCCGCGTGACCGGCGTGAACGATCGCGCGCTGAAAGTTTACGAGGCTTCGAGCAACGATGTCTGGTTCGTGCCGCTAGCGGCTCCGGTCACGGCGAGCGTCGCGGCGGGAGGCCAACAATGACGGGGCGCCGCGCATTATTTCTAACCTTGCTGCTGGCCGCTGCGGCGATCGGCGCCTGGGCGCAACCGGGGCCGTTCACGATCACGCCCACCAGCTTACCGGTGGGCGGCGTGATGTTCACGATCGGGCAAACGATTCCCACGCAGCAACTGAGTCCGAATCCTCAACTGGACGAGGCCTTCAGTTGGGCTGTGAGCAGCGGGACCCTGCCTCCCGGGCTCACCTTGGACTCGTCGTCGGGCACCATCACGGGCACACCTACGCAAGCGGGGGCTTTCACGTTCACGGTATTGGCGCTGGAAATCGGCACCAACTACGCCGCGTTCCAGCAGTATACGGTGTATGTTTCTTCGGGCTCGGCTCTCAGCCTTACTCCGTTGATTCATCCCCAGGCGGCGGTGGGCATAGCGTACACGAGTTCCACTTTCCGCGCGGCGGGCGGCGTTCCAGGCTATATCTGGGCGCTGCAAAATGGAACCAACTCGGACGGATTGAGTATCAACGCGGGCACGGGCCAACTGACGGGAACGCCGACGGCAGGAGGAGTTTTCCCGCTGGTGGTGGTGCTGACGGACGCCTCGGGAGCGTCCGTCAATGCTACTTTCACGTTGAACGTGCTGGGCGTAAGCACGACTACGCTGCCTGGCGCGACGGTGGGGACTGCCTATTCGCAAACCGTTGCGGCCGTGGGCGGGACGGGCACCTTGAGCTGGTCAGTAAAAAGCCTTCCGCCGCCTGGGCTGACGCTCAACTCGTTAGGACAAATCACGGGCACGCCCACGTTCAGCGGGACTTCTCTCTTCCTGGCCCAGGTGACCGATTCCGCAACTCAACTGAGTGCGACGCAGGCGCTGAGCATTACTGTCGCGCCGGCGGCGGCGATTACTCCGGCTACGCTGCCGAACGGGACGGTCAACCTTCCTTACACGTCGACGACTTTGACGGTTCCGGGAGTTGCGATTTCCAACTGGGCGGTGACCTTGGGCACGCTGCCGGCGGGCTTGAACTTGAACGCGTCGACGGGGGTGGTTAGCGGCACGCCGACGGTGGGGGGGATTTCGACGTTCACGATTTCGGCGACTCCCGGAGCGGTTACAGCGGTGCTGCCGCCGGTGGTGCAGACGTTCACGATCTTGATCGCGCCCTCGGTTACAATTAACGTTCCGCCGACCGGCGTGGCGGCAACCCAGCCTAACGCTACCGTGACGCTCAGCGGAACTTACCCGCTGGACATAACCGGCACGATGACGTTGAGCTTCTCGCCAATATCCGGGATTCCACAGAACTCCTACGATGCGAAATTCGGCACCGGTGGAACCACGGCCCAGTTCACTATTCCGGCGGGTAGCACTTCCGCAAACGTGCCTGTGATTATCGGCACCGTGGCCGGGACGATTACAATCACCACCACCACCTCGCTCAGCTCGACGCCGATCGTAAGCACGATACCTGTCAATTCGACGGTCCCGGTGATCACCGGGGTAACGCCGGGTGCAGCCTCTTCGGGCGGGTTCAGCATTACAGTCACGGGGCGCTCGACTCCGCGCAATATGACCAGCGCGTTATTCCACTTCACTTCGCCAACCGGCCT
>JALYJH010000333.1 GCA_030775415.1 Acidobacteriota bacterium
CAGCGGGTCGCGAAGCGCGCCTGGGAAGCTGCGGGGACTGCGTGCGGGTCCTTTTCAGTGGAGAGTTCGGGTTGAGCCGAGAGGCCGGGTTCAGCGGAGAGGCGCGGCTCCTCTTGTGTTGAGGGCGATTGTGTCGAGGGCGACGTCTCTGCGGGGATCGCGCTTACAAGAGGGGGGTGGCGAAAAATCGGAACGTAGCCGCCGCTTGGCAGCTCGATACGCAGTGGGTTGTGTTGTCCTTCGCTCTCGTAGTATTTAGCGAGGCGGATACGAAGTTTACGGGCCTCCACGCGCACGATCGTGTCCAGCCGCGGATCAAAATTCGGCCCGCGCTTGAACACCTGCACGCCCACGGTATACTCCTTGAGTTCATGGGCAAAACCGGTGATGGTCTGCTCGACCACGAACCACAGGAACTGTTTTTGTGCTTTGGCGGCTTGAAACGTTTGGCTGGAAAGGAGGCGCGTTAACTCCTCGCGGATTAATTCGGGGGAGAAGAGTGCGTCCGACGCCAACGCCTTTGCGCCTGAAATATCCGCTTGCGGCTTGTTATCGTCAGGGTCTTTCATCTTGAGCCGTCCCACGTTGACGTGCAAGGAATGTCGAGCTCCTAACCGCTATGCTTAGACCTAACGTCCGCCGCTAACAGGCTAGCAGAGTCCAGAAGCGGGTTCAACGGGGCACACTTTGCGACACTTGGTTCGTTAACGCTAACAGTAAGTAAGCCAGGTTTTACTTCCATCCTAAATAACGCCCCTGTAGTGTTAGTATAACTTAGCCAAAAAGCGGCTCCTGAGTCGTGAAATGCGTCCGCGATCTTCATGCCAACGTTTTTACTTCTCATCACTTTTCTACTTCTCCTCACTGGATGCGGTCCGGCGGAACCGGAATACCGGACTGCGATCACCATGAAGGAAATTATGGATTCGATCATCGATCCCAACGCGGATTACTTATGGGGTTCGGTATCGGTGCTTTCGACGGCGAAAGGATTTGTGGAGAAGGCTCCTAAGACCAACGAGGATTGGCTTGAAGAACGGCGCCATGCAATCTCGCTGATGGAAGCAGCCAACCTTTTGCAAATTCCAGGAAGGCGCGTGGCGTTACCGGGAGAAAAGGCCACCAATCCGGGCATTGAAGAACCTCCCGAAGTGATCCAGACGCTGATCGATTCCGACCGGGCTAAATGGACTCAGTACGCGCATGAGCTTTACGACGCCGGGTCACTCATGCTGAAGGCCATCGATGGCAAGAACGTCCCCACATTCGAAGCGGCCGGCGAAGATGTCGATAAGGCGTGCGAGAGTTGCCACGTGCATTACTGGTATCCGCATCAATTCGATTACCCCGGAAACAACTTGCCGTCAGGATCCGTGCGGAAACGGGGGCCGTAGATCGCGGGCGCGGATAGCCCGATGCTAGCTGCCAGACCCATAACATAGGCTGAACTACAGCCGAAAGGGGCATTGAAGGGCCTACTTGACTCTGCTATGCTTTCGAGCATAGCTTAGGGTAGTCACTAGGTAGTGACTTGAGGATCTGCAGCCAAAACGTAGACCAAAAATGAAGAATCCCCTCGATATGAGCCGGGACACGGAGCGCTTTGAGGAGTCCTTCCCGGCGGGCGCGAGTATACCTGAGGAGGCGGTACTCCAGGAATTAGAGCGCATCCTTTCGAGCCGGACCTTCCACGCCGCACTCGCCCAAAGAAACTTCCTTGACTACGCGGTAAAGCATACGGTGGCCGGATGCGCGCATGAAGTAAAGGAATACACAGTTGGCGTTGAGGTGTTCCGGAGGGGAGAAGCTTTTGATCCGCGTATTGATCCCATCGTGCGCGTGGAGGCTCGGAAACTACGCAGCCGCTTAGCGAAATATTATGAGAGCGAAGGCGAACACAACCCGCTGCGCATTAAGTTGCCAAGCCGGGGCTATGTTCCAACCTTCGGGCATGCCGCGGAGCCCTCGCGTGACGTGCCCGCGGCAAGCAGCGTAGAGGACAGCATGGAAGACACCCCGTTGCTTCCGGTTGCCGAGGAATGCTCACCCAGTGCCCTGCCCTCCGCCGCTTCGGAGAGCCATGGGGCGATGCTCAAAGCTCTGGTTTCCGTGCGTTGGCGGACGGCCGGGCTGATTGGCGCGGCTTTGATTCTCGCCGCCGTCGCGATTTACGGTGGACGCCTGGTGCTTGCCAGCAGGGTGGGGGCTCCTGTGATTCCGTCGATCGCAGTCCTGCCGTTCCAGAACTTGGGCGACATTAAGGACCAGTCATTCGCCGACGGGCTGACGGACGATCTGATTGACACTCTCGGAACCGTACAAGGATTGCAGGTGGTGGCAAGGACATCCTCCTTCCAGTTCCGCAGCAAAACTCTGGATATCCGCGAGATCGGCAAGAGACTCAATGTGGGGACGGTGCTTGAGGGCAGCGTCCGGGTTTATGGGAACCGCCTGCGCATCACCGCGCAACTGGACGACACTTTAAATGGCTACCGGTTGTGGTCCAACAGTTACGAACGCAGCTACGAGGATGCGCTGTCCGTACAGCGCGATATCTCGCAAGCGATCGTGGCGGCGTTGTGGCAGGGGTTCGACAAAATCGGCACGCCGCTGAATTTCCGATTCTCGCCGGGCAAAACGGCGTCGGTGAAGCCGGAGGCGTATCAAGACTATCTGCGCGGAGTTTACTTCTGGAATAAGCAGACGGCCGAATCAATCAAAACCGCAATGCAATACTTTGAGCAGGCCATCGCGGAGCAGCCCGACTATGCGCTTCCTTACACTGGCCTGGCCCGATGCTACATGAATATTCCGGCTTTTACCTCGGCGCGAGCCCGCGAGGTGATTCCGCGCATAAGGGAGCTGGCAACGAAGGCGCTGGACTTGGACGGAGGTTTGTCCGAACCGCATATCGAGTTGGCCTTTGCCGCCTTTCTAGAATCGGATTGGCCGGTTGCGGAAGCTGAATTCAAGAAGGGCTTCGCGCTCGGTCCGGGGGATGCGTTGGCTCACCGCTGGTATTCGATGTATCTCACTACCGTGGGCCGTCTGGAGCAGGCCTTGGCGGAGGACAGAGTTGCGGAACAGCTGGATCCGGTCTCTCCCTTTATGCTGGAGGGCACCGCGCGGGCGCTCTACTGGCTGCGCCGGTATGACGATGCGATCGAGCAGGATAAAAGAGCGCTGGCGCTGGATCCACAGTTCGGGTATGCGCACTTAAGCTTGGGAAGCGCGTATATGCAGAAGCACATGTATCCCGAGGCAATTGCCGAAATAAAGATCGCTCAACGGCTCATGCCGAATAATTATGCGCCCGATGCGGAACTTAGCCGGGCGTACGCGCTGTCCGGAAATTTGCCGGAAGCACGAAAGATCTTAAGCGGGTTTCTGCAGCAGTCAGACCGGGTTTTCCCACCAAAACCGGTCGCGGATCTGTACCTGGTACTGGGGGACAAGGACCGGGGGCTCGAGTGGCTAGGCAAAGCAATCAAGGCCGGTGATCATTTAGGGCTCATGTACGATCCTATTTACGATCCCGTGCGCAAAGATCCACGCTTTGAGCGGTTGTTAAAGGACGCAAAGCTGGTGTCCAATTAAAGTCCGATTCGTCGGCGGCGGATGGTTAGCCGATGCGCGCGGATAGCCTTTACCGCCGCAAAAACTTTTAGTGTACAAAGACCTCTTCGCGGACTGGACTATTTCCACGTTCGGGCATTGCCCAGCGAAGGGTGTATGTTGCTACCGCGGAAATGAGAGCAGGAACAGCCGCGGCCAGGAACAATTCCCGATGCGACCATCCATGGCCGAGCAGGGCTCCAGCAGTTAAGGGTCCCACGATGGCGCCGATGCGTCCGAATCCTAAACCGGCGCCGATTCCGGTGGAACGAAGATACGTGGGGTAGTACATGGCCGCCAACGAATTCACGCCCGGTTGTCCGCCGGGGACGCACCAACCTGCCACGAACGCGGATAGGAAGAGCATGGAAAGCGGCAGCGAGGGTTCGCCGATAAGTGCAATGCTGACGGCGCCCACGCCGAAGATCAGGGTCAATATCTTGCGAAAGCCAAAACGGTCAATGAGCCAGCCGTTGGGGATCGCGCCCAGCGAACCTCCCACTTGAACAGCCGTGCCTACGAGGACGGCTATCGCCGTTGTGTATCCCGCTTCGCGGACCACGGTGGGGAGCCAGC
>JALYJH010000334.1 GCA_030775415.1 Acidobacteriota bacterium
CTCGCAACCCGCATGCCCCCCAGGCCCGCGACAGTTAGGAAAATCGCAGCCAGCAGGTCTCGTTTGGAACTTGAACTCATTTTCTTTTCCTTCGGCAATCTATCGTAATCGTACCCGGCCGCCTTGTAGAGAACACACTTCCTCTATCCGCAGAATAGCGAACTGAGGAAGTGTTCAAGATCGAGACTCAACTGGCGGTGTTACCGGCTGAAATCCTCA
Source organism: Acidobacteriota bacterium (assembly GCA_030775415.1). Lineage (GTDB taxonomy): Bacteria > Acidobacteriota > Terriglobia > Bryobacterales > Bryobacteraceae > Palsa-187. The sequence goes on from JALYJH010000334.1 coordinate 220, forward strand.
GCGTTATTTTTGAGGTGCGCCGGGGCCGGTGGCCAAGCCTAACAGCAGCGTTCTGCCATCGGGGAAGGTAATGTTTTTGCCGGATGCGCGCGTGGAGCCGTCCTTGGCTGCATATCCCTCAACGATCACTTCGGTGCCCGGTGGCAGGGAGTCTTTGGTGAAACCCAATCTGAATAAAGTGTTCGGGGGCGGACCTTCAAATCGCCACGTTGTGACCTTGCCATCATCCCCTTTGACATCCACCTGAAGCCAGGAATGAGGATTGACCAATTCCCACTTAGCCACCGCTCCCCTTACCTTCACTGGCTTATCAATATCGAATTCCGCGGCAAATCCGTGATGCGCCCAGGCAGGAATCCCGGTCAGGAGTCCCATCGCCCCAGCCATTACCAATACTAATTTTTTCATTCTGAAGTTGTTCCTTTCGCTACTTCGCACTATAGCGGACTACTTTGCCGCCTTCGCAGCCGCTGCTTCCTTGGTTCGCGCGGCTCCGAGGATGAGTCCGATCGATTCGTTTCCTTCCGTGCAGGCATATTCGTAAAGCGGCCCTTCCGCCTTCATCCAGGGGACTTCGACGGTCCACGGCTTGTCCCAGGTCTGCGGATCTTCCACCGTAAATCGATACAGAAGCATATCGTCGGAAACGCGTGTGTAGCGTTCCACAAGATGCAGGTTCTCGGTGGAACCCCTGAACGCCGTCTGGTCAGTGAAGTTTGTGGTATCCACTACCAGAGTTTTACCTTCCCAGTGACCGACTGAATCGCCCTGATACTGGCGAATCTCCTTCGGAAGATGCGCACGCCCATCGGTCGGAATTACGCGAACGTCATGGTTGAGTTCCTGGTAAATGGCAACGTAGCCTTTTCCCTGAACAATCTGAAAATGGGTGTTACTGTCTTCGATGGGAAACAGCGGTACCAACTGGCGATTCGATAAGATGCAGCGCGTTTCCAGATTTAGATTCTGGACGCTGTCGGTTTCGTGAGCCCTGAAGTAGGCCGCGCGCGCCGCATTTCTTTGCCGGGCTTCGGGCAGCATGGGAGGAATCCTTCCTTCTGGCCCCACTACCAATGAAGTCCGTTTGGTAGCTACGTAGTTGGACTTGGACGGATCGTATCCGAAGAGATCATGCTCATATTGGACGTTGTCGCGGCCGCCGCCGCCACCAGGGTTTTCGCCCCTTAATCCAGGCGCGGTTGGGTCCTTCCGATGCAACTTCTCGCTTACCTCTTTGAACTCTTGATCCGTATAAAATTCCTTACTTCCCAGCTCCTTCGGCCTCTCAACCGGAGTTGCCGTGCGGGAATCATAGTAACCTGTGATGTCCGGTTCGCCGTCCGGCGTAAGCCGCTGGGCGGTGGTGGACGCCTTAGTGGCTGGGGGTGCAGCCTGCCGTCCAGCGGCCGGCGCCTGCGCCAAGAGCGCTACCGTGGTTGAGGCAGCGACAACAGATAAGTAAGCGATTTTACGATAGTTCATTGAGAGACCTCTTTCCGTGATCTACTTGCTGGATTCCTTGCTGGCGTTTTTCTTGCTTAGGTGATCCCACAGCGTCGCCTCTGCAAATTCGGGACACCGATACTCGAGCAGCCGGGCGTTTTTCTCTACCCGGCGGTACAATGGCATGCTGATCTTCCACGGCGCCGAAAAGGTTTTGGGATCTTCGATGGTGGCCTCATAAGTCAAAGTATCCGCACTTTTGGGAGTGTAGCGTTCCACTACATGCAAGGCGTCGCTATGAAAATCCCCGGCATGGTCGAACCAGGTGTTCTCGTTCTGGCCGGTGACATCGACGACCAGAGTATCGCCCTCCCAACGCCCGTTGGACCAGCCCATCCAGGTGTCAGACGGGGCCTTGGTGGGGGCTTTCATATTGATAACGCGAACGGCGTTCTGGTATTCGTAAGCGAAGAGGACGCTGTCGTGGCCCTGGACAATTTGGAACGGGTAAGGAAGGTAGGTAATGCGTGGGACGCCCGGCAAGTAGCACTTCACTTCCGGATCCAGCTTCACCCAGTTTTCGTGATTCTCCTTCTTCTTCTTGGCTGCCTCCGGCAGATACGGAATCTTCCCGCCCTCTACCACGCCTAATCCGGGCGGCTCCGCAAACACGGCGCCGAGCACGGCTACCGGCCCCATGGCGGCCGCGTGTCCCTCCAAGTCCCAATCCGCCTCGTTCAAGGCTTGCCAGATTCCGTTTAAATCAGGTCTGCCGTCGCCGGTGCGGGGGGCTCGATAAGGGGTTTGGGCGGCCGCCGGAAGTGCAGCCAGAGAGAGGATGGACAGCGCCGTTACCATTGCCATTATCGGGAGGAATATGCGATTTGTCATTTGCGACCACAATTCTACACCAACACCCGTAGATTCAAGTCAATCTTCATCTTCACCTCACTAAAATCCACGCGCTTTCCTGGGGGATGCGATCTGCCCGTTACATAGCTCCATCTATGCTTCACCCGAGGGCGCATTGGCGCGAACCGGGAGTTCATCTAATTGCACCTGCCCTTTGGTTCGCGCGATAGGAGCGGATGAGGGAATTGCCAGAGACGTACCTCTCTAAGCACCACGCCTCTCATTGCATTCGAGAACACCGTGCGCGCTTCAACGGTTGCCATTCGCTGGCGCCGCGACTGCGCGACTGCGAAGTTCATCTAATTGCACCCCTCGATCACTCGAAAATCCTTCGCAGGGACAGTCTCCATTCGCCCACTCACGCTAGTGTCACCTCATAGACGTAGAAGCGCTTAGATCGTTTGGCTAGGAGAGGAGTAGGTATGGAAATGGAAAGGGAACCAGGAGAAATCACCCGCACATGGGACTAAAGTGCCTCCTGTTCAATTAAGCATTGACGGCGCTGGGTAATCGTGATAATTTTCATCAGCATGCTGGCGTACAGCCAGTTTCAGTAAAGGGGCAATTTGTGAACAAATCACTAGTTCTGCTTGTTTGCGCGTGGATGATCCCTGCGGTGATGTGGGGTCAAGCCACGGCTCAACTGCACGGCGTGGTTCAGGATATGACCGGCGCGGCCGTGCCTGGCGCGGTTGTAAAAGCTACGCAGACCGATACCGGTATTGAGAGAACCACCACCAGCGGCGCTGATGGCGCGTTCAGTCTTACGAATCTTGCACTGGGACCTTATCGAGTGGAAGCCACAAAATCAGGCTTCGCGGCCACCGTTAAAACCGGTATTGTCCTGCAAGTTGGCAGCGACCCGACCGTTGAGTTTTCGCTCGGAGTCGGCGCCGTGACGGAAAGCATCAGCGTCGAGGCCAACGCCACTCAGGTCGAAACACGAGCCCAGGGGATAGGCAACGTGATTGAGTCGCAGCGGGTACTTGAGCTGCCTCTTAACGGGCGCAACGTCACCGATCTGGTGACACTGTCCGGGGCGGCCGTGCAAACCGGCACGAGCCCGACCTACGGCATGGCGACAGGCGCGCTAATCTCCGTCGCCGGCGGCACCGCTTACAGCGTTCAGTATCTACTCGACGGCGCGACGCATCTGGATACCTATGTGGGCAATGGCATGCCCCTTCCATTTCCGGAGGCGCTGCAAGAATTCAAATTGACCACCAGTGCCCAGGACGCCACATCGGGCGGGCACGCCGGCGCCACGGTATCTTCCGTGACACGGTCTGGAACCAATTCCCTTCACGGCGACGCCTTCGAGTTCTTGCGCAATTCGGCGCTGAACGGAACCGACTTCTTCGCTACAAGAAAAGATCAACTCAAGCGCAACCAGTTTGGCGGCGTGGTTGGCGGAGCCATAAAGAAAGACAAGCTGTTCTTCTTTGCCGGATATCAGCGCACCGCCCTGCGGCAGACGCCCACAGACTCGCAAGCATTCGTTCCTACGGCCGCGATGCTGAGCGGCGATTTCTCTGCCTACGTAGCCGCTGGGTGCGGTAAGGTCGCAGGCCTAACCAGCAATAATCATCTTCCGACGGTGGACCCGACGGCGAAGA
>JALYJH010000335.1 GCA_030775415.1 Acidobacteriota bacterium
TTCATCAGCAGCACAATTGCGATGACGGCCAGGCTGACCACCAGCAGGATGGTCATGTTCATCGGAGTTGCGTCGAAGTACATATAAGTTGATCTGCGCCTGGCGGCAACCTCTGTTCCTTAGAAGGTATAGGCAATGGCCAGCATGGGCACGATGTTCTGCAACACGCCGCTCACGCGCGAGCCTACGTTGGGCTGAATAATTTCCTTGGGAAAGGGCGTGATGTAATCGTGGACTTCGAGGCGCACCTGGAATGACGGTGAGACCTGCCACTTGATGCCGGCGCCCAGGCTGAGCAGCGCTTTGAGCTCGTTGCCTTTCGTAAGCAGGGCGAATTGGCTTAGCGGCTGCGACTGCACTTCCGCGCCGGTAGCACGATAGTCCTTGATTCCAGCGCCCGCGGCAAGAAACGGCCGCACTTTGGAGCCACGCGGCGTCGCATGCCACAGGACGTCGTAATGTAGTGCATGGCTATCGCCGCCAAAGGAAGTGGATACGCCGCCGTTGCTTAATTTCAGATCGCCGCGCTGATAGTCGTAGCGGACTTCACCGCCCCAGCGATTGCTGAGATTCTCTCCCAGCCATACACCGCTGGCCACGTTGGTGCTGATTCCGGCGCTGGCTTTCGCGGAGCCGTTGCTGATGTCGCGCGACATATAAAAGCTGCCGCCGACGCCGCCCCCGAACTCCCATTTCTGCGCCCTCGCGGAGGGCACCATTGCCATCAGGCCCAGCCCGCAAACTCCAAACATTCGATACAGTCTCATATCATTCTCCCCTGTGTTTTCGGGTTGATCCCGTGTGAAGCGATTCTGTTTAATGCACTACCCGGACGTTCACGGTCTGTGAGTATCCGCCTTGCGTGATGGTTAACGGCACGCTCAATCCCAGCGGCGTGTAAGTGGGAACGTTAACCTGAATTTCATAGACGCCAATTTGGCCGGGCACCAATCCCGCGAAGGTCGTGGACAAGCCCGCGCCATTCAGTGTCACGTTGGGCTGCGACAAGGCCACCGCCTTTGACGGCGAAACTGTGCCGGCGGCGACCGCGGGGGAAGTGAGTCCCAGTCCGGCCGCGAAAATTGTCAGGGAATCGCCTTGATGAATGGGATTCGAAGGAGTCACCAGCAAGCCGTTCGCGGCGCGAGTGATGGACGGCAAATTGTTCGAGACGCCGTCGCTTCCGTCAAGGAATACGGCAGGCGCGGTGGAGCTGACGGTGAAATTGAAATCCGGGCTGACGTTCTGCGGCGTGCGGACGCTCATGGTGGCTGCACCGCCGGTACTATTATCCAATTGGGCGTTTATCCGCGAGGGAGAAGTCAGCAGGAGCGAAATCGGCTTTCCGTTGACCAGCAGGCAGCTGTTGCCGAGAACTGTCGGCAGCGGCGTGCCGCTGGCGGCCAAAGACGAAGAACTGAGGTTGCTGCCAAAGACGGAAATCAGGCCGCCGGAGGCGACTCCCGAGACACCGTCAGCAGCGCTGGCAACCCTGGAAATAACGGGCTGCGGCAACGGAGCGTCGTAATTGGAGGCCAGCAGAGTCAAGCCGGAAGTCGACAGGCTGACGAAGGTATTGTGGAAGGGCAGCACCGCGAGGGCGCGAATAAAGTCGCCCATTACACCGCTGGGATCCGGGAGCAGCGGAGCTTCTATCAGAGACGTGGGCAAAACTGCAGAGCCATCCGCGAAGTCGACGCGCTCGCTATATCCCGGACTGGTCGAGTCGACAGCGCCGGTGTGCACGCCGCCTTGAGAGAATATGAAACCCGAGGACGGGCCCCGCGAGGAGTCGACGTCAAACAAAGGAACAAGCGAGCCGTCGAGCATGTGCGAGTCGACGATGAAAAGACCGGGGGACGCGGCGTAAGCGCCAGCCAAGGCCGAGTAGTCCTGGCGCGAGACCGTGAAATCACCCACGCCGGCATCGTAGAGGAACGTAAACCCATCCGGAGTGGCAACCATAACCTGCGCGCCGCTCGGCGGGGCCGTGGCCACCGACAAGGGATTGATTTGGTTTTTCCAGACACCCACGGTGTCCGGCTGGGTTGCGCTCAAAGTGACCGGATCTATCAACAGGATGTGTCCCTGGCCCTTGAAATCGCGGGATGTCGCAATGATTTTATTACTGGCGACCGCGAGCGAGCGCAGAATGTTGCCATTGCCGGCTTCGATCGAAACGTCGGGCTGGCGGGCAAAGTCATCGAGCTTATAAATGGCCATGGTCTGCGCGGCGGCGTGACCAATATAAAGAAACTGATTGTCGAAGCTGATCGCCAAAGTGGTCGGCTGGTTGTCGGTGCGCAGGGTGGTGAGCAAGGCATTGTTCGACCCGTCAAAAACCAGCACCGTATTGTTGTCCTGGCGCAGCACGTAGTAACGGTCGCGGACCGGGTCGGCCAGAATGTCGACTAGTGTGCCAGGAACTTCGAGAATAGTGCCACGCTGATTCGGCTCCGCATGATTGAACAGCACTTTGACGGGATCTATTACATTCACGGCCTGGGTTGAGGTGAGTCCCAGATCGATCGCCTGGGTACCGTTTATGCCCGAGAACGCAGCAGGGTCGACAGTTATAGTGATCGTGGCGGGAGTCACGCCGCTCGCAGGCGATACCGTAACGGCGGAATTCGCCGGTTTGAAGCTGAACGCTGTGGGAATCCCGCCGGGATCGTTAATGGTCAGGGTCCGCGAGATTTTGCTGCTGTCGCAGAAGTTGCCCTGTAAGAGCACGCTGGGCGCCGAGCTGGTAACCCGCGGATAGGAGTTCAAATAGCCCATGGGCAGGACCAGAACACCGGAGTCGGAAACCGAATACATTACGCCCGAGTCGGAGCTGACGATACTCTTCCCGGTGGTATTTTCCGGAAGCCGCAAGCGCCCCAGCACCGTGAGATTGTCCTCCGCCAGGATCTGCAGCACAGGAGGATCCTTGGCTACCGCCGGGATCTGCGCGTAGATTAAGCCGCGTGAATCATCGAACAAAGTGGTGCCGACGCTGAACTGATTGCTGGCTTGGGGAATGAAATTCGTAATGCCGAGAGTGCGATCGAGCATGATCCACCCGACCATGACTTTTGAACCATCCTGATTTAAGCTGACCACGCGCGGCCCCAAATTGCCGTTGCTGAGAGTGATGCCCCCCGGGTTTACGGTCTGCGACGGCACGTCGTAGCGGAAAGTGATCGCTTGGCCGGAACCGCCCACGCCATAAATAGTGTTGCCGTCGCCGGAACGGGAAACCGAGGCAGTGGTGATGTCGAGCGGGAAAGCTCCGTCGGCGGCGGGAATGGTTTTGGCCGTAAAATCGGCGACGGTATCGAGCAAGTTCGCCGTGTTCGACACTGGGTTATAAAGCAGGAACTGGGTGGTGGTAACAACCAGCGCCTGGTTGTCGGCGCCGAACATGACGGCCAGTGGTGGATCTGGCAAGGCGAGCTTCTGCTGTGAGTGGTCCAATAAATTGATCAGCGTCAAGTGATTATTGGTGGCCGTCCCGGTGGCCGGATTATCGTAATGCCCCACCAGCAGCCACAAGCGATCAGGCGACAGCGACATGGTGCCGGGATTAGGGTCAACCGAAATGGGCGAGAGGAGCTTGAAAGTCGCCAGGTTCATGCGCTCGATACGGCTGGCGGTGAAGTCGGCTATATACAACACGCCGCGTGGTTCGTCGATCGCCAGATCGGTGGCCTCGCCGCCAATGGGAACCCGTATTCCGAAGGTGGGGGTCTGCGCAACACAGGCGAGGGCCGCCATGACTCCAAGGGCCATCCAGGAAAACTTACGCGGCATGCACCACTCCCCTTCTGCAGATACCCGCTTCGAGAACTGCGGGGTTACAAACTTCGGCCTTTCCGGCTCCAGCTACCATGAATTGCACTACCTCTCCAGCACGAATTTCCCGCTTTGCAGCGGGACATTTTGCAATCTTGAAAGACGAATTTTCACAGGAGGCGCGCGCGCTTCGATGCGGGGCGCGGCGCCTTCCGTGAAAAAAGCTTTCGTGTTATTCGGCGTTCTTTTTGCGGCGCAGCACGATGATCCCAAGAAACAGGATCGCTAGCACGGCACAAACGATTCGAACAGTGGAAGAATCCATCGTATTTCTCCTTTCCTGATATCAGTGAATTCGGCTTTTCTAGAACGAAGCTTTAGCCGGTCCTATATGTTCTGCAT
>JALYJH010000336.1 GCA_030775415.1 Acidobacteriota bacterium
CCAGCCCCAGCACCTTCAGCGCCCGCTCCAGCAGCATGACGATTTCCTCGGTCGCCAGCGCCCGCAGCGCATAAACTTTCGCGCGCGACAATAGCGCCGACACCACTTCGAATGACGGATTTTCCGTAGTCGCGCCGATCAGAATAATGTCGCCGCGCTCGACATACGGCAGAAACGCATCCTGCTGCGCCCGGTTAAAGCGATGAATCTCGTCGACGAATAGCACCGTGCGCCGGCCCGACCTGCGGCTCCGCTCCGCATCCGCCATCACGCTCTTGATTTCTTTGATCCCGCTCAGCACCGCGCTAAACGGCACGAAGTCGGCCTTGGTCATACGGGCAATTACCCGCGCCAGCGTAGTTTTGCCCACGCCAGGTGGTCCCCACAAGATCAGCGATTGCAGCTCATCGCGCTCGATTTGCGCGCGCAGCGGCTTGCCTGGGCCCAGAATATGCTCCTGCCCGGCGAATTCCTCGAAGGTCTGCGGGCGCATGCGCTCCGCCAGCGGACGCTTTGAATCCCCTTCGCTCCCCGGAGGCGTCATGTCAAACAAAGTCATCGAGCCAACCCTCGCTGCCGTCGCGCTTCATAGAGTAGAATCCCCGCGGCTACCGCAGCGTTCAAACTTTCCACGCCCTCCGTGGGAATCCGCAACCCCATCGCCCGCCCCGCGAGCGCCGGGCTTACGCCACGCCCCTCGCTGCCGATGATGATCCCACAACGCCCGCGCAGATCCGCCTCGCTCGCAAACTTGTCCGCGCGCGGCATCGCCGCATACCAGGCGAGCCCCGCAAGTCCCAGAATCTCCCCGGCCTCGACTCCCGCGATCAGCGGCAGCCGGAACACCGATCCCGCCGATCCGCGCAGGCACTTCGGATTGTACGGATTCACCGTCCCCTTCAGAAAAACCACGCCCGAAGCGCCAAACGCCTCTGCCGCCCGCACAATCGCCCCCGCGTTGCCCGGGTCCTGGATTCCGTCGAGCGCCACTACCAGCGCTGCGCCGCGCGTCATCTGCTCCAGCGTTGCCGCCGCCGGACGCACCAGCGCGATCACTCCCTGCGGCGTCTCCGTCGAAGCCAGTTCGCGAAACGTTTTGTCGCTGACGACGCGCGCATCCGGATAATGCAAGTGCGCCGACTCCGCCACAATCACCGCGCCCAGCTCGCACTTCGCCGCCAGCGCCTCTTCGAGCAGATGCACCCCCTCCGCCACCGCATATCCGTCTTCCGTAAGAGTCCCCTTGGAAACGGCGCGGCGGATTTGCTTCAGGAGCGGGTTCTTGTCGCTGAGAGAGTCCACTACAATGATTCTGAACGCCCAGCATAACGCACATGAGACGGCCACTGACATGGATCGCGGTACTTCTTGTGTGCCTGGCCGCCGCCTTCACACTGGCCCGCGTGCTGGCCGTTGCCCGCGATATCCGCCGCCAGTCGACCGTCGACGAAGTCCGCCCTGCCGACGTCATCCTGGTTCTAGGAGCCGCCGAATACCGTGGAAGACCCTCGCCGGTGCTCGAAGCGCGCCTCAACCATGCCCTGTTCCTTTACCGCCAGCGCTGGGCCCCGCGCATCCTAACTACCGGAGGCGCTGGCGGCGACCCCACCTTCACCGAAGGCGAAGTGGGCCGCGCCTACCTCAGCAGCCACGGCATTCCGTCGGAGGCGATCCTCACCGAAACCCAAGGCTCCAGTACCGTCGAAAGCACCGTAGCCGCGGCTGAAATCATGCGCCGCCTGAACCTGAAATCGTGCATTGTGGTGAGCGACGGCTATCACATCTACCGCGTCAAAAAAATGCTCGAATCCCAAGGAATGGACGTATTCGGCTCTCCCCGCCCTTCGGAGCCCCACGACACGTGGCGCGAAAGGTGGCTGTACCTCCGCCAAGCCATTGCCTACGGCCTGTGGCGCATCGGAATTGCCGTCTGAGGCTTCACGCGCGCGCCGAACGCATCACTTGCTCGGCCCATGCCGTCGAATCGAGGTAAGCTTCGCCGATCGCCTCCGTCGAAATCCCGCAATGCCGCGCTTCTTTCGCCAGTTGTCCCCAGTCGCCTCGTTCATAGCAGCAAACCACCTGCAAAAGAGCCGTCAGGAGATCGTTTTGAGGACCTGTTCCGAGAACCGCCTGAGTCACGTTTTTCCCCAGATCCATTTTGCGCAGAACTTCCTCCAGAGGCTGATCGATCAGCGCATCCAGCAAGGAAAACATACCCACCAGGAAAGCCTGGTTCGAACTAGCGGCGCCCGCCAGTTCGGCCAGACGCTCGCAAAAGTGTGCCCGCACCAGCGAGAGCGTTAGCAGCTCGCCCGGCTTATTCGTCGCCAGCTTAGGCAATGTAGCCAGCGTCACCCAGCGGCGAATGTGGTCCTCCCCCAGCGCCACCAGCGCCGCGTGGATGGAACGGATATCGCCGCGTTTAAATAGAGCTGAGTTGGCGTAGCGCAGAAGTTTATAGGTGAGAGACACATCTTCGCGAATCAGGCGCTCCAGCCGCCGGAAATCCAGCTCGGGTTGTTGCACTTCGCGCAGCAGCCGCAGGCAGGTGGCGATCATCGGCGGGATGTCTTGGCTGCGCACAATTTCCGGCCGCGCAAAAAAGTAGCCTTGAAACAGATCGTAGCCCGCGCGCCGCGCCCACTCGAATTCCTCGTACGTCTCCACTTTTTCCGCTAGCATCTGCACTCCGCGCGGCTTGTAGGTGCCCAGCATGCTGACCTGTTCCTCGCGGGAGCTTAAGCGCAAATCCACTTTGATGACCTGGGCAATTTGCGCCAGGGGCGCGAAAGCGGGCGCGTCGGCGAAGTCGTCGAGCGCCAGCGTATACCCTTGTTTGCGGATGCCCTCGCAGAGAGCCACCAGATCTGCCGTGGGCGCCACGGTTTCCAGAATTTCGATCACTAGCGACTGCCGCGGCAGCGCCAGATACATATTCTTCGCCAGCAGGTTGTGATCGAAATTGACGAAAGCCTTTTTCCCACCCAGCAGCGTTTCCGCACCGGCCGACATCAAGGTGTTCGCAAGTACCTGCATTGTCGCCGCGGCTGCTTCGGTTCCGTCGAACTGGTTGCTCGCCGCATCTGGACGGAACAGCAACTCGTACCCATAAAGCTTTCGCTGGCTATCAAAAATGGCTTGGCGCGCGACAACAACTTCCACCCCCTGCTATCGGGTGAATGCACTGAAAGCCACAGGCTGACCGTTTGCAATCGGAGTGCTAAAAATGCACGTTCCGCGGGCGTAGAGTTACCGGTTAATACTTGCGCAGTACCGCCAGCAGTTTCCCTTGAATCTGCACCGCTGTCTTGGCGACGTAAATCGGCTGCATCGCCGAGTTAGCGGGCTGAAGCCGCACCCGGTCTCCCGGCTCATTATAGAAGCGCTTCAGCGTCGTCTCCGCTCCATCCACCAGCGCCACCACGATATCGCCATTGCGAGCGTCTCGCGCCTTCTCAATCAACACGTAATCGCCGTCGCAGATGTGGTCTTCGATCATCGAATCGCCGCGCACCTTCAGCGCGAAAGTGTCCGGATCGCCCGCGAAATCCGCAAAGTTGAGCGTATCCTCGCCCGCGATGGCTTCGACGGGCTGGCCCGCTGCTATGCGCCCCAGCAAAGGCACCGCGACACGCTCCGGCATTTGCCGGTGCTGCCGTTGCTCTTCGTAATACTTCGGAGCTACTTCGAGTGACCGGCTCTGATTGAATCCGCGCTTCAAATATTCCTTGGATTCGAGCGCCAGAATATGCTTGTGCACCGTCGCGAGCGACGCCAGCTCCAACCCTTCCGCGATCTCTTCATAGCTAGGGCTGTAGCCCCGCTTCTCAAGGAAACCCGCAAGAAATTCCAGGAATTCTTTTTGGCGTTTTGTGAGGGCCATAGAGTCATATTAGGCGAAGAAAAGGGGAATTTGCAAGGAAAATCTTTACGCCAGTGAAGCTCTGGGCATCAAATTGCTTCCCCTAGGTCGGGCCACGGCCTCAGGAGGATCCATGTTTAGATTTGCCTTGCTTACAATCGCGTTGGGACTTTCGGTGGGCTGCTCGCGGGAACCGCAAGCCGCCGACGTGAAGGACGCCACAGAAAAATCTTTAAAAGACGCCGGATTTAAGGACGTCACGGTATCGCAGGATCATGCGAAGGGTGTCGTAACCATCGGCG
>JALYJH010000337.1 GCA_030775415.1 Acidobacteriota bacterium
AATTACGGCTGACTACATGCGTATTTGCGGCTTTCCCTTCCACCCAAGCGTTGAGGATTTCATCATGCATTACAATTTTTGCTTCGTCGTGGAACAAAACCGCGATGCGCAACTCCGCTCGCTGCTGCTGCTTGAGACTTCGGTACCGAAGGACCGTTTGCGTTCGGTGCTCAACTACGGCGGATTCCCACTCAGCGCGCGCCACGTGGTGGAGCCGATCCTCAGTCAAGTCCCGCCGGAGTTGCAGGAAGTTGCGCCAAAGACTGATTCGAATTTGCGGACGGTAACGTCCGATTCCTGGGAGTAATTCAGCATGCCATCGATTGCCAAACCGGTAGCCGTTCACCCCAGCCTGCATCGCAACGCCATTGGACTGAATCTTCGCGATTACGAAGGCGCCATGTCCACGCTGTGCGCCGGCTGCGGCCATGACTCCATCACCGCCGCTATCACGCGCGCGCTGTGGGAGTTGTCGATCGAACCGCACATGATCGCGAAACTTAGCGGCATCGGCTGTTCATCGAAAACCCCGACGTACTTCGTCAGCGGCGCGCATGGCTTTAATTCCGCGCACGGACGCATGGCTGCGATTGCCACTGGCGCCAATGCCGCCAACCGGGAGCTCACCTATATCGGCATTTCGGGCGACGGCGATTCGCTGTCGATCGGTTTGGGGCACTTGTGCCACGCGATCCGGCGCAACGTAAATATGCTGTACGTGATCGAGAACAACGGCGTCTACGGATTGACAAAGGGCCAGTTCTCAGCCTCGGCAGATGTCGGCTCGAAGAGCAAGCGCGGCGAGGCCAATCGCATGGCGCCTATTGATCCGGCGATGCTGGCGCTCAGCATCGGAGCCACTTTTGTGGCGCGCAGTTTCTCGGGCGATAAGGAACAATTGGTTCCCATTCTAAAGGCGGCTATCGCTCACCGCGGCTTCGCGCTAGTGGATGTCATTTCGCCCTGCGTAACCTTTAACGATCACAACGGCTCGACCAAGAGCTACCTGTATACTCGCAAGCACATGCAGAAAACCACCGAGGCGGATTTTGTTCCCCCGGCTGGCGAGATTCTGGCTTCGATAGGCGCAAGCGGCACTACCACTGTCACCATGCACGACGGCAGCGTGGTGCGCTTTATGACGGTCCCCAAGGATTACGATCCGACCAACCGCCAGCAAGTTCTAAATTATTTACAGCAGAATCAGGATGCGATCGCGACGGGCTTGCTGTATGTCGACGAAAGCGTCGCGGACCTCCATGAAATGAATCGCACTCCTGCAACGTCGCTTTCGCGGATACCACAAGAAAAACTCTGCCCCGGCGCTGCCGCACTCAACGAATTGCAAGAAGATTTCCGCTAGGAGGATGGTGAACTCTTGGGCCTGTCGATTGGTGTTTTAAAGGAAACGCTGGCCGGCGAGCGGCGCGTGGCGATTACGCCTAAAGTGATCGACGTGCTGACAAAGGCGGGCGCGGAAGTGTTGGTCGAAAGCGGAGCAGGCCTCGAATCGTGTTATCCGGATGAAGACTACACGGCCAAGGGCGCCAAGATCGCGCCCAATGCCGCGGCCGTCGCCGAAGCCGCACAGATTCTGCTGACGGTGCGGGTCCCTGCCCCGGGTGGCCTGGTCAAAAACGGACAAATCGTTATCGGAATGGCGGATCCACTCAGCGATCCGCAGTTGTCCGGGCAATACGCGCAAGCGGGCGCTACGTTATTCTCTCTCGAATTAGTTCCGCGAATTACGCGCGCGCAGAGCATGGACGTTTTGTCATCGATGGCTTCGATCGCGGGCTATAAGGCAGTGCTACTAGCAGCGAGTGCGCTGCCACGTTTATTCCCGATGATGTCCACCGCGGCCGGGACAGTGCCTCCCGCGCGCGTGCTGGTTCTGGGGGCCGGCGTTGCCGGGCTGCAAGCGATCGCCACGGCCCGCCGGTTGGGCGCCGTAGTCAGCGGCTACGATGTGCGTGCCGCGGTCAAGGAACAAATAGAAAGCCTGGGCGCAAAGTTCGTCAGCATCACGCTCGGGGCCAGCGGCGAAGGCCAGGGCGGCTACGCACGCGCCCTTACTGAAGAAGAGATTCGCAGCCAACGCGAGCAAATGTCGGCGGTTCTCAAGGAGCAGGACGTGGTGATCACCACGGCCGCCGTCCCGGGGCGAAAAGCTCCGATTCTTGTTACGCGCGACATGGTTTACGTCATGAGTCGCGGCTCGGTTATTGTCGATCTGGCTGCGGAGCGCGGTGGCAATTGCGAGCTTACTTGCGCCGGCGAAAGCATCGTCAACCATGGCGTCACCATCATCGGACCGGTTAATCTTCCGGCTACGGTGCCCAATCACGCGAGCCAGATGTATGGCCGCAACATTGTCACCTTCCTCAAGAACATGATGACGAAAGACGGCGCGCTGAATATCGACGTCAATGATGAAATTACGCGCGACAGCCTGGTGGTGCGCGATGGCTCGATCGTGAACACGCGAGTCCAGGAATTACTGGGCGCTCCCGTACGGGCCAATTCCTGAAGCCAGATCCGCAACGCCACCTTGAGAGATAACTTATGAGCAACGAGATTGAGATTAGTCTGTACGTGCTAGTGCTGGCCGTCCCCTTAGGCTTGGAGCTGGTACGCAAAGTGTCGCCACTCTTGCATACGCCGTTGATGTCGTTAACCAACGCCATTTCAGCAATTTCGGTGGTGGGCGCGATTCTGGTTTCAGGTAATGGCAATGCGCCCCTGCTGAGCAAGGTTCTAGGCACCATAGCCGTGATGTTCGCCACCATTAACATCGTCGCCGGATTTTTGATCACGGACCGCATGCTGAAAATGTTCAAGAAGAAGGAGACGCCGTCGAAATGAACGACTCCTTCTGGCAGGCAGCGTATATTATCGCCGCTCTGTGCGTGGTGTTTTCGATTAAGTGGTTGAGTTCTCCCGTGACCGCGCGCAAAGGCGTGCTGGCAGGCGAGTTCGGAATGCTGCTGGCGGTAATTGGCACGCTGCTGCGTCACGAAGTGGTCAGTTATGAATGGATCGCCATCGCTTTCGTGGCTGGAGCCGCGGTTGGCGCGCCGCTCGCGTATCTGATGCCCATGACGTCCGTGCCGCAATTGACAGCACTCTCGCATGCTTTCGGAGCACTGGCTGCAGCGCTGGTTGGATCGGCTGAATACTATACGGACGTCGCCGCGGGACACCCCACGACGGGATTCAAGATGGTGGCGCTGGTGATTGAGAGCCTGCTGGGTTATCTGACTACGACCGCCAGCGTGATGGCCTTTGGGAAGTTGCAAGAAATCGTACCCACGCGGCCGATGACTTACAAGGGGCAGAATTTCGTTAACCTGCTGCTGTTCGGGATCGCAGGAGTATTGGGCGTGTGGATGATCGCGGCCCCGGCTCCGCCCTGGGTGTTTCCGGTGTTCACGGGATTGTCGCTGCTCTTCGGAGTTTTATTGATCATGCCTATCGGGGGCGGCGACATGCCAACCGTGATTGCGCTGCTGAACTCCTATGCTGGGGCAGCCTGCGCCGCGATGGGCTTCGCCTTAGAGAACCGCCTGCTGATTATTGCGGGGGCGCTGAACGCGTCGTCGGGCTTTATTCTGTCGGTCATCATGTGTAAGGCGATGAACCGGTCCTTCGCCAATGTGTTATTCGGCGCTTTTGGCGCGGCCACCACGACTGCCGCGGCACAGACTTCGACTAAACCGGTGCGGTCGGCCACTGCAGAAGATGCAGCGTCGATTCTTGAAAGCGCGCGGCGTGTCATTGTGGTTCCCGGGTACGGGATGGCCGTGGCGCAAGCGCAGCACAAGCTTCGCGAACTGACTGACATCCTGAACAAGCGTGGAGTGCAGGTGGATTTTGCGATCCATCCCGTGGCTGGACGTATGCCGGGACACATGAACGTGCTGCTGGCCGAAGCCGATATTCCGTACGATAAACTGCACGAGATGGAAGATATCAATCCTGATTTCGCCGAAGCAGATGTGGCGCTCGTAATCGGAGCCAACGACGTTGTAAATCCGGCGGCGCGGCACGATACTACGAGTCCGATTTACGGCATGCCGATTCTGGATGTCGACAAAGCGCACACGGTTATGGTCATTAAGCGCAGTATGAATCCGGGATTCGCCGGGATCGACAACGAGCTGTAC
>JALYJH010000338.1 GCA_030775415.1 Acidobacteriota bacterium
GTAAAATACTTGTAAACAATCCTGACCGGCTCGTAGGTCTGTCACCAGAATCCGCATTGCCCGTCTACAGTAGGGATGGGAGCCATGAAAACCGTTTTGGTGATCGACGACGATGCCGCGCTGCGCGATACCATCGGCTTGATGCTGGAGACGGAAGGTTTCCGGCCCGTGCTGGCCGAAGACGGGCGCGCCGGTATTAAGCAGGCGATGGCCCTGCAGCCGGACTTAGTACTGGTGGATCTGCGGATGCCGGGTTTGAGCGGAATTGAAGTCTGCAAACAGATGCGCGGCGCGGGAATGAAGACGCCGCTGATTGTGCTGAGCGCTATCGGGGACGAAATGGACAAGGTGCTGCTGCTCGAAATCGGCGCGGACGATTACGTGGTGAAGCCGTTCGGCACGCGCGAACTGCTGGCGCGCATCCGCGCGTTGTTGCGGCGTTCGTCAACCGACGAGACCAAAGTCCTGTCCTTCGGCGACGTGCAAGTGGATCTCACGCGCCGCGTGGTTACCAAGAAAAACGAAGAGATGAAATTGACGCGCGCGGAATACAATCTGCTCACGTACTTTCTGCACAATCCTGACCGGGCGCTCTCCCGCGATATGATTCTGAATTCCGTGTGGGGTTACGAATCTTTTCCGAACACGCGTACCGTCGATGCGCACGTCGTGCGTCTGCGGCAAAAACTGGAGCGCGACCCAGGGGCGCCTCAGCACTTGCTCACCGTGCACGGCGTGGGTTACCGTTTCCTGCCGTAGACGCGATGCCACGTACGGTACTAATCGTCGAAGATACGGATCTTGGTCTCGACGCGCTTGAAGTGGCGCTCGACCGCATGCCTGGCGTGGGCTTGCGCATCGTGCGCACCGCCGAGGAGGCGCTGCATTGCCTGGGACAAGATCACGCCGCGGAAGATATCTGCGCGGTGATCACCGATTTGCATCTTCCGTCTATGGATGGCTTCGAGTTAATCGAAGCCTTGCGTTCGTGTCCGGAGCGCGGCACTCTTCCGATTCTGGTCATCAGCGGTGACAGCGACCCGCGGACTCCCTCGCGTCTTAAAGCTCTGGGCGCCGACGCCTATTTTCAAAAACCATTTTCACCCCTTGAAGTTCGCAACAGACTGGAGCAACTGATTTATGCTTCCTAAACACTGGCCTGTCATTATGCTTTGGTTTCCGCTGCTCCTGCATGCCCAGCAGCCCACCGAATTTCAGCGTATTATGCAACGTCTGGATCAACTGGAGCGCGAGAATCGCGATCTCGCCGAAGAAGTGCACGCCCTGCGCGCCGAAATCGCGGGGGCGCGGCCGCCTGCGCCAGCACCGCCGGAAACGCCTGTAAACGAATCCGCGGCGCCCATCGACGAGCGCATCGCCGTTCAGGAACAGAGAACCGCGGAACTCGCGCAGACCAAAGTCGAGGCCGCGCAGCGCATGCCCGTGACGCTTACCGGCATGGTATTGTTCAACTCCTTTCTGAACAGCGGGGCGAACGGTGGCGCGCAGGATCCACTGATGGCCGCGCAAACAAATAGCGTTTCTGGCGGCGGAGCCAGCTTGAGCCAGAGCATCGTCGGATTGCGTTTTCAAGGCCCGCGGGTTCTGGGCGGGCAAGTCCGGGGCTCGCTTGATCTGGACTTGTGGGGCGGTACTGCGAATTCGTTAAATCACCTCGTCCGCATGCGCGTGGCAAGCCTCGAAGTGGCTTGGAAAAACAGCACTCTGATGGTTGGGCAGGACAAACCATTGATCGCGCCGCGTGATCCAGACTCGCTGGCTCAGGTGGCTTTTTCGCCGCTTACCGCAGCGGGCAATTTGTGGTTGTGGAGTCCGCAAGTGCGTTTCGAACAGCGGTTTGCGCTGGGTGACAACCTGGGCGTGAAGGCTCAGGCCAGCGTTTATCAAACCAGCGAGCCGGCGGCGAGCGCGAGTCCGCTCTATCAAGCCACACTATCAAGCGCGAGCCCGGGTGTCGAAGGGCGCTTCGAGTTTTGGGGCAACTTTGGATCCGGCGCGCGCGGGGAGATCGCTCCGGGGTTCCATGCGAGTGAAACGCATGTGGCGGGGATTTCGGTCCCGTCCCGCCTCTTCACGATCGACTGGATGCTGCAGCCCCTGGCAACACTGCGGTTCACCGGCGCATTCTTCAATGGCCGCAACGCTGCCGGCGTGGGTGGCTTGCGGCAGGGATTTACTCTCATCAGAAATCAGAAGTTTATCGCGGTGCCCACCACCGGTGGTTGGGCGCAGCTCTCTTATTTCGCCACCAAGCGCCTGACATTTAATGTGTATGGCGGACAGGAAAGCAATGTGGCGGCGGATCTGCTGGCCGGACAAATCACCCGTAATTTTGTATATGCTGGCAATGCCCAGTACCGCTTGGGCCCGAATGTGTTGCTCGGTCTGGAGGCCAATCAGGCGCGCACCAACTACGTGGGGGGGCTCTTACGTCTGGTAAATCACTATGACCTTGCGCTGGCTTATCTGTTTTAGCTTGTTGATGCTCACGCTCGACGCCGCAACGGTGTCAGGCCGCGTAGAACTGCGTGACTCGCGCGATCCCGCGGTGCGCAACCGCAAGGATTATTCCGGCGTAGTCATCGCTCTCAAGCCGCTGGATTTCACGCCGCCTGCGGCTGCCTCTAAGCACGCAGTCATGCTGCAGAAGGATAAAACATTTTCTCCCCACGTGCTGGCGGTCGAGGCGGGATCAGTGGTGGACTTCCCCAACGCCGATCCTATTTTTCACAACGCATTTTCCAGCTATAGCGGACAGGTATTCGATATCGGACTTTATCCACCCGGAACGACCCGCTCCCTGCGTTTCGCGCGCGAGGGCGTGGTGCGTGTGTTCTGCAATATCCACTCATCGATGAGCGCGGTGATCGTGGTGTTGGGCAGCCCTTATTTTGCGGCGACGAAACGCGATGGTGCGTTTGAGATACCGGATGTACCACCGGGCGATTACCAACTCACGGTGTTTCACGAACGCGCGAGCGAAAATACGCTCGAGGGATTGAAGCGCAAGGTTACCGTGGGACCCGACGGAGCCAGCCTTGCGGGCATTATGATTTCCGAAGGCGGATATTTGCCGATTCCTCACAACAACAAGTACGGCCATGAATATCCGCCGGACTCGGGGGAGCAAGCGATTTATCCGGGGAAAAAGTAATGTTGGCTTCGTTTTCACGCTTGTCGTTACTCTGGAAAATTCTGCTGTCGACGTCCATTGCTCTGACGTTGCTGTTCGCGGTGATGGGATTGATCGTGCAGGACAACGCCACACGCGCGATGTCGGCTAGCCTCAACGAGGAAGTGCAGGCGAGCTTTCGTGCCTATGATTCGTTGTGGCGCTCACGGGCCGATACGCTGGCGGCCGTGAGTTTGGTGATCAGCCGCATGTCGGATGTCCGCGCGGCCTTCAGCACGGGCGATCAAGCCACAATCCGCGATTCGGCGGGGGAGTTGTGGAAACAGATTTCCAATCAGGACGCGATTTTTCTGGTGGCCGATCCGCAGGGCAAGGTGCTGGCGTCCCTGGGAGGAGATGCCGATGACTCGCTCAAGCAGGACCTCCCTGTAGTACGCGACGCCGCCGCTAGTTTTCCGAAACAAACTTCAGGGTTTATGACAGTGGGCGGGCGTCTCTACCAGATCGCGGTCACGCCGGTATATGTGCAAGCCGGACGTGGGTTGGGATTGCTCAACGTGCTACTTGCCGGTTACCGCGTGGATCGTCAGGTGGCGCGCGACCTGAAGGAATCCACCGGTGGCAGCGATTTCTGTTTTCTCTCGGGAAGCACGGTGGTGGCCTCGACCCTCGACTCAGACGCCAGCGCGAGTGTGCAGGCGGCGTCCTTGAAAACGGGACGCATGGAAGCCATAGAGGCCGGCGGGGTTCCTTACACAATGTTGGGAACCCCGCTGCTGGATATCGCCGGCAAGCCCCTAGGCGAGCTGCGAATTTTACGATCTTCGGAAGGCGCGCGGCAGCGGATCAATGCGCTGCGCCGCAATATCGTGATTGTGTGGCTGGTCGCCGTGCTGATCGGATTGTGGCTCACCTATAGCCTGGCGCGGCGCATCCTGAAACCTGTAGGAGAATTGGATCGCGGCGCCGACGAGGTGGCCCATGGCAACTATGACTACCGCATA
>JALYJH010000339.1 GCA_030775415.1 Acidobacteriota bacterium
ACCGTTGGACGATAGCCGCGTCCGGCGCGCCCTGGATCACCACCTGTTCCGTCCTGAGAAGTTCGCGCATATAATCCCAGCCATCGACCGAGTTCTTGTCAGCCCGGCAGATGGTGATTCCATACCCGCGAGTGGACTGCGCACGCCGGACGTTCATGTGCCGCACCGCAGCGTCCGGATCTTTCATCGCTTCCGTTTTTTCGTCCTCATTCATTTCGAGGATGAAGCAGCTATTCGGGCCGAGGACGGTCTGAATTCCAGCGCGCATCGTGTCCACGCGCCGGTCGCCGGCGTCTTCTTTGTGGAAGGCGTCGTGCGAAAGATAGAGAGTCAAGGCATTGTCGGGCAGGCACTCAATTTCAGTTAGAAACGCCTTTGCAATCTGCATTCCTACTTCGAAGCTACCCGTCTTGCCCTCAAACCCCAATTCGCGGAAGACGTGGACGCGCCCATCAAGCCCCTGCGCAAAGCCATGAACCGCGCAAGGATGCGAATAGCCCCAGTCGCAAGAGAGCCAGCGGTAAACGTGAGGCGGAATTGCGGCGGCCGCCTGCTCGGGCTCAATCACGTGCTTAACCGGGTCGAAGTCAAAAAACTGGCCTTCGTAGGCGTCCCAATCGCCATAGATCCAAGCTTTTTGCTTGGTAGGCGACAACTCCATCAGGCTTCGAACGTAGCCGGGATCGTTCTGGAGAATCCACGGATTGTCGAACACCGTCGCGTTGATGAAAATACGCATCGATCCGGAGATCGGATCTCGGAACGGTGTCCGCGGCGGGATCATCTCGCCGTTTTTGAAAACTTTGATGAAGCGATGCTTAACCCAGCGGTCGCCCTTGAACCCAGGATTGCCGGTAAGGAAGGACTGTGGCAGGCCGTCTGGACTCAAGCGCACGGAACCGTTATTCAGGAGCATGTAGTCTGGAGATTCCGGAACGCCAGTCTCACGATTGGTGACCGTCGGCAAATGGGTCGCTTCGTCCAATCCCAGCTTGTGAATTTCCCAGCCTACGTAGTGAACGTAGGCGCCATCCTGCAAGTGCCCTGAGCGGATCAGCGGACCTCCAGGGAATTTGTACTCGCGGGGATTCCCGGCCGGCTTCGCTCCCAACTTGGCGCAGTACAGTAATTCCGCTTCCTTGTGCCAATCGCGAAGATCGATCGCGTTATAGCGCAGAATCGCGCCCTTATACGTCGGGTATTTGAGAACGCCAGGCCGCGACTCCTCGACGGCCAAGCGGGCCAGCCAAAGTCGTTGCAGCCAGGAGTTGTGGGTGACGATGAAGTCGTCGGTGATGTATAGGCTGTTCGGATGATCGACAGTAATGCACTGCGCTTCGCCGCGACCTTCTGGCTCGATACTTACAATCCTGCGCGCTGGCTCGGAAACGCCGCCATTGAATTCGTCCTTGCATCGGACGCGCTTCCGGCCCAACTTGAATAGCTCGACAGTTCCCGGCCCTTGGATGTACACGTTATGAGCCAGCCGGCACTCGACAATTTCCCCAGCGTCATCTCGGTATCGGCCTTGTTTGTCGGTGATGGTAGCCTTGTAACCGAGACTGCGCGCGATCCACTGGATATCCCCCGCGAGGCGTTTGCTTGTTGAGCAAAAACTGCACCAGCCGCCAGAATCCACAGTTCCATCGGTGTCCATTAGCCCCTGAAGGATCAGGCGCCGCACGGCGATCGGAGAGTATTTATAGGCTTCCGGTATGAATTTGTCGTGAGCCAAATGATGCCATAGCCCGTAGCGCTTCAATCCGGCGATCAATTCTTGCGCGCCGAGCAGGGCAAAACTAATGCCGTTCTGCCGCAGATCCAACCCAGTCCGCGCGCCAACCTCACGTATGATTTCGTCATCCACGCTCGCGAAACTAACTTCAGACCCACGCAAACAACCATCCCCCAAGAGGACGCCTAGAACGTAAGGGTCAATCGTAGTCGCTTCGCCCCACCGCGTCGTCGATGGCCTTGTGAACTCAACGGGTAGCGTTAGCGGGATCAAGAGATTTGACGGTTGCTTTGCCTCGCCCTGCGCGCCGAGGTGCTGGACCATCTGCCAAGTCGTCATCACCTTCCAATTAACGGCCTCTCCGTTGTGCTGATACCGGCGATCCGCCTTCATGCGCCGACACGTCTTGCGGGCGTTCCAAAGATGGTCGCCGGTCGCAAGAGCGGAGCCTCCATCGACGGTCGTAACGCGAAAAAGGTCCTGTACTCCCTGTGGGTAAACGCCGATAACTGTCGCCGCTGTCCCGTCTGGATTTGACACCAAAGAGCCTACCCGAAGATCGCCATTCCTAACGAATCCAAATGGAGTAAGTACACTAGATTCAACAGATAGTGCTTTTCCAGGGCCGCGCGCGCCTCCAAAGAATATCTCGCGCGCCGGACTGGTCATCGCCAGTGTTTGGGCGCCAGGGTACGGCGTCCATTCCTCCGCGCGGTGTTCGCGCTCGACGGCCATCAGTGTTTGCTCTGGCGTCAAGGGTTATTCGGCCGGCAGGGGGCTTTCGTTCGCGAGCGTAGAGAGAGCGGCATTTTCTGCCGACGGATCGCCATGTTCAAACTGATCCGCGGCGAACACGGCAGTCTTGACGATGGCCGCAATCTCATCCGCCTTCGTCCGCTTCTGCCCGTAGCTGTGCGCGCCCACCAACTCTTCGATAAGTTGCAGAACGTATTCTTTCATTAGGTCTCCTTTAACAAACACCCGCGCCCATCAGGGACATCGTGCAGACCTTCGCGGCGCCACCGCCCGCGCCCTTATAGGTCACAACGACTGAGCCATACCGCGCCGAGGTCGCGCCGGTTTTGGCTGCTGTCTGTGCCGTGGTGGCAGCCGTTATCAGGTAGCCGACGTCGACCGCTCCGCTACTTCCGGTGACCGTCGTAGTCAGTTCCGCATAGCTGTTCGACCACGTTCCACCGACGGAGCTGGTTCCGTTGCCCAGCACGCCGATGGCGAGTTCGCTCGCCTGCGTGAGCGTGGCCGTTGCGCCGGACGTGGGGCTCGTGGTCGCGGAACTGGAATCGGTTCCATTTTCCTTGTCTGTCCATGACGTAGTCGTGATCCCGGTGACGCGAAATGGATTTGTGATGCCCTGCGCTCCGGCGCTTAGCGTGATGCTGTAATTCGCCGTGGCGCCGGTCGTGATGTAGAGCGAGTAGACGGCTGTCTTTGCGGACCCATAGGTAAGCAGCGCATCCTGCGTCATGGCTATTGAGTTCCAGGTAACGGCGTTGACCGTGCGTGTGGAATCGAAAGTGAAGGTCAGGACAAACAGATCGCCGGTCGTCAAGGTGACGGACTGCGACACGCCGCTGGTGCCGCTAAACGCCTTACTGGTGAGAGCAACGGGTGTGCCGATGGCGGCATGGGCGCACGGCAATCCCAGCAGGAGGAGCAACGCGGCGATATATGGACGAGGCAGCATTATTTTCAGAAGCTCCACCCGCCGTCAAAATAACCCCCATAAAATTGACCGGGCTGCACGGCTGCCGCGAGCGCCGCCTGTTGTTGGCTGTACTCGTTTTGGAGTTCGGCTTGCACCGCAGCTTTGGCGTCGCCCTTAGCGAAGGACTTAGTGTCGACGCGCTCTACCACAAAGCCAGCCGCTATAGCGGCGACTTCCTTCGCCGATGCGCCGGCCCATGCGCTTGCGCCGGGGCCGGGGATAGGCTGGGCGGTTGTGAGCCAGAGCGCATACTGGACGACCAACTCAGGCGATCCCTCCGACTGCGTTGTCGAGAGCACGATAACCTGCTTGGCTGGGAAGACGAGACCGGCAGCCCCGGCCTGACCCGCCGCGGAGAGTGACCCCTGCGCGAAGGTGAAGCTATTTGCGCTCGCGGATACGACGGTACCGTTGTAGTCGTATGTACCTCCGGTGGTCGCCCGGAGAGAAAAGCCTTGGTTCGCGAGGAGACCGTGCGCCGTGGCATTCACAGTAACGACTCCTGCGGCTACCGAGATGGATGAAATTGCAACGCCTGTAGATGCGGACATAGAGTTTTCCTAGTAAATCGTGTATCCGAACCCGCCGCTCAGCTGCACGGCCGCGCTGGTGACAATGCAAACACTGTCCCCGGTCGCCACCGTACGCAGCACCGTGCCGAGCCCCGAGCCCAGCGTTAGCCCGCCGTTGGC
>JALYJH010000340.1 GCA_030775415.1 Acidobacteriota bacterium
GGCCTCAAATACGAAGGCCGGGAGCATGGAGCAAAACTTGTGGACGGTCAGGGGGTCGTCGCACTCGACCAGCATGTGGCCGCCCCACTCGCCCACGCGGATCACGAAAAATTCGATCTTGAAATTGGCCGGGGCCTTCCATTGGCCAAACACTTCGAGAATTCGCTTCTGGGCATTCTCATACTCGATAGGCGAGCCTTGCGGGCGTTCGAACCAGCTGATTACGTATTTCATTTTCTCCTCTTGCGTTTCTGGCGCTCTGAGCGTGACAGCCACTCAAGTTTACTGGAACGGATTACTCGAGGAGATGCGGGCTTCGCCCGGGTCCTTTGGTGACCAAACCAACGAATTCTCCCGCGCTGAACGCCAGGGCCAGGGCAAAAATGAAAGGCAGATTGCGGCGCCAAGGAACAGCGCGCTTGCCGAGCAAGGGCAGGAGCGAGGTCCGCAGGACTTCGGCGGGCATTAGAAAACAGATGAGCAGATGGCGGATCCGCCCCCATGACGATAGGGAATCGGCGAGCAGGCCGGTAGTGGATCTGCCATTGTGAAAATGGGCCGCAAAGGTTCCCCAAAAGCCCCATGACTGGACATGTGTGACCAGGATGCTGTCGTCAAAGCCGACATTTCCGGCGGCGCGCCAATCGGCCGTGCAGGCAATCTCGATGAATCCGGCACGAATAGGAGAGGACGGAAGGGCGCGGCGCTTGATGGAAAGATTCGCGACGGCAGGCGCCCGGCTGTGGGGAGAACGGCGGATGGGGGGGACGAAAGGGCCAAACGTGCAAAGGAAGTTAGACCAATCCATCGAGGTATCTTGGGAGCCGTTCAGTACGGCGCCACCGATGACTTCGGCGTCGGGATGGTGCTCATGTGCCGCGCGGATGTTTTGGCACCAGTCGGCGGCAGGAATGCAGTGGTCTTCCGTCCAGGCCACAATTTCCCCCGTTGCCTCACCGGTGGCCTTCGCCCGCAGGTCAAAAACGGAAGCTCCGGGGCAGGGCAGGTGGCGGATCTTCGAAAAAGAGGGCGGCAAGGGATGGGGCAGACATTCGCCGGTGGAGTCGGCAATCAATAATTCAACGCCCGGGTCTTCGCATTGCGGCAATAATTCGTCGAGGCAGGGCTTTAAAAAAGGCCACGGGTGGGTGGTGGCGACAACAATGGAGAGCCGCGTTGGCTCAGATACGGAAATACCAGAGGGTGGTTCGACCATGCTTAGGAGATGATGCCTTTGCGGACGGCGTAGAGAATCAGGTCAGGGACGCTGTGAAGATTTAGCTTTTGCAAGATGTGGGTGCGGTGGGTTTCCACGGTGTACAGACTTAGGCTCAGGAGAGCCGCTACCTCTTTATTGCTTCTTCCTTCGCCCAGCAACTGGAGGATTTCGCGCTCTCTTGCGGTGAGGAGTTCGTAGGTGTCATCGGCGCCGAATTTGGCGAGGCGGTGGATGTAATCCTCTTTCAGGAGGTCGCGGATGCCGGGGCTGAAGAAGGACTTGCCGTCGATGATTGCTTGGATGGCGGAGACCAGATCGGCTTCGGCGGAATCTTTTAGTAGGTAGGCGCGGGCTCCGGCTTTGAGCGAGCGCAGCACGTAGCTTTCATCGCTGTGCATGCTGAGCATGACGACGGCGGTGGCGGGATCACGAATAAGAATCTGGCGGGCGGCTTCGACGCCATTGAGTTTGGGCATGGCGATGTCCATGACCACGACGGCGGGCTTGACCTCGTTGGCGATGTCAACGGCCTGACGGCCGTCGGCGGCTTCGCCAACCACTTCGAAATCCTGGTGACGCTCCAGCAGCAGACGCAAGCCGGCGCGCATCACGGTGTGATCGTCAGCAAGCAGGATGCGAACCATGCTGTTGGCGGCAAATGTATTAAATGGCAAGCGGGAGTTCCACGGCTACCGTGGTTCCTTTGCCAAGGTGGGAGCGCACGCTGAGGGCGCCGCCCAAGTGATGCACACGTTCTTCCATGCCCACCAAACCCAATCCGCGAATCCGGCGGACGTCGAAGCCGTGTCCGTCATCTTCGACCGAAAGCAGTATCTTAGATGTTTCCTGGCGCACTTCTACCATCACGCTGCGCGCTTTGGCGTGGCGGGCGCAGTTGTGAAGCGCTTCCTGCACCACGCGATAAATGCAGGTCTTGTGGGCATCGGGCAACTCGCCGGCATTTTCATCGGCGGTCACCGCGACGCGCAGGCCGGTGCGTTTGGAGACTTCGCGGGCTTGCCATTCGAGGGCGGGGACCAGGCCCAGATCGTCCAACATCGAGGGGCGCAGCAGGAGGCTCATATTGCGGATCACGTTGACGCTGGCTTCGGCCAGGTGCTTGATGGATTCGACGTGGCGGCGCATCTCGATGGAGTCGGGCGGAACGCGCGCGGCCAGGTTGCCGGCTTCGACCAGCAGGGCTGAAAGGGACTGCCCGACTTCATCGTGCAATTCGCGCGAGATGCTGCGGCGCTCCTCTTCCTGCGCGGCGACCAGACGGGCGGAGAGCTCCTGCAATTCCTGATGCGCGCGCAGGCCTTCGCCATAGCGCCGTTGCAGCTCATTTTCCAAGAGCAGAGTGCGGCGCACGGTGAAAGCGGCGAGTCCGAGGCCGACGGCCATGGAGAGGCAGGTTTTGAGCAAGGTGCGAAGGCCCAGGCCTTCGAAGGAGGAGCTCAATTGGGCATCCGCGGTTTCCATGAGGAGCTGGTTGAGTTGATCGATGCGATCAATGAGAGCGAGCAGCTCCGCGCGGCGTTGCACTACGCTGTTGGAGGGAAGAGGATTTGCTCCGGCGCGGGCGGAGAAGGTCAAGGTTTCGCGGAGCTTCCAATATTCCGCCATCTCGGTGCGAAGTTTCTGGTATAGGGGGGCTTCGCCGGGCTCCATCGAAGCCGCGGTTTCCAGGGCGAGATCGGTTTTGCTGCGAACGTCGCTCCACTTCCGTGCCTCGTCGCGAGCGGACTGGGGGTCTGGCGCGAGCAGATAACCGCGCAGAATAACAGACGACTGATAGACGCCGGAGCGGACTTGTCCCAGCAAGTGGATACGGCGCAGGTAAGCAGCGCGCATTTTGCGGCCGTTCGCATTGACGGTGTGAACTTTAACGATGGAATCGGCGCCGCCGGCGAGCATCAGCAGCAACAATCCGCCGAAACCGGCGAGCAGCCAACGGCGGCCATGCGCGAGCGAAGAGCTGTGCATTTCCTTTTAAGTCTACCTAAGGAATCGATCGGCAGAATACTGTCTGCACTGGATTGTGATTTTCGAACGGAGCGGCCGGCTGGCTCTTCAGCTACCTAGCATTGCTACACTGAGCGGAACGGAGGTACACGCGCATGAAGTGGTACTACGCCGCGGCCGGGGTGCAAGTGGGGCCGATCGACGAGACGGAATTAAACCGGCTAGTGACGATGGGCGCGGTGCGCGCGGACACTCTGGTATGGCACGAGGGACTGGCGGCGTGGCAGCCGTTGGGGGTGGTGCGCGGAATGGCTCCGGGGGCCGCGGTGGTAGCCGGGCGGCATTATGCCGGGTTCTGGATTCGCTTTGTGGCGAAGTTCATCGATGGCATTATCATGACCGTGGCGGGTTTGATTTTGTTTATTCCAGTGTTGCTTTTGTTCGGAGGCGGGGTGGGGCTGTTGAGCCTGGGCCGGCGGAGCATTGACGGCGACGGCGGTGCGCTGCTGGGACCGGCGATGCTGGGCGTCTTCGGGATTTCGCGACTGGTATTGCTGGCGGTGAGCGTGTTCTACGACGCCTACTTTCTCTCGGCGCATGGCGCGACGCCGGGCAAGATGGCGATGGGGCTGAAGGTGATTCGGGCGGATGGCGGGCCGCTCTCGCCCATGCTGGCGGTGGCGCGGCATTTTGCGGAGTGGGTGAGCGCGATTATTTTTATGATCGGCTACATCATGGCGGGCTTCGATGCGGAGAAGCGGGCGCTGCACGACCGGATCTGCGAAACGCGGGTGGTCCACGCTCGCTAGTTGGGCGGGTCCTAAAGTACCGTACTAAGTAGTCCCTTAGCACCATTGCGCCGCTGCGGCGAATATGGTGAAGTGAGAGTGTGATGAACTCCCGTAAACTCTTGTTATTGCTGCCAGTTGTGTTTT
>JALYJH010000341.1 GCA_030775415.1 Acidobacteriota bacterium
CGGTCTCCCGTAAACATGCGCCCCGTCCGATTCCCGCCGTGCGCCGCGGGCGCCAGCCCGATCACCAGCATCTGCGCCTCGGGATCGCCAAACGGGGGCACCGGCTTGCCCCAGTAATCCCAGTCCCGATAGGCCCGCCGCTTCACCTCCGCCATTTTCTGGCGGTGCGCCACCAGACGCGGGCAGTCCTTGCACGCCACCACCTCCTCCGTCAGCATCCGCAGCGCGCTTTCAGGCATTCAGCAGCTTATGATAGAGCGCCGCCAACTCCGGCAGCCCCACCTGTTCGGCGCGCAGCCGTCCCTCCGGCAGCGCGTCGATGGTTTTCAGCCCGTACACCGCGCCCAGATTGTTGCGTAGCGTTTTGCGTTTATGGCGGAAACAATGTTGCGCGAACTTAAGGAACCCCGGCACGTCGGCGATTCCGAAATCCGTCGCGGCATCGCGCGGCGTCAGCCGCACCACCGCGCTATCTACTTTGGGCTGCGGACGGAACGCCTCCCGCCCCACCGGAAACAAAATCTCCGCCCGCGCGTGCGTCTGTACCAGCACGCTGAGATATCCGAAATCACGACTTCCCGCTCCCGCCGCAATGCGCTCGGCCACCTCCGCCTGTACCAGAAACACCGCGCGCTCCCACGCCCCCTCTAAACCAAACACGCGCTCCAGAATCGGCGAAGTAATGTAGTAGGGCAGATTCCCGGCAATCACCGGCCGCGCTGCCAGCGCCGCGAAGTCCGTCTGCAGAACGTCGCCTTCGATCAGTTCCAGCCGACCCTCTTCGATCGCGGGAAGAAACTTCTGCCGCAGATAGTGAACCAGAACCGAATCAACCTCAATCGCGATGACCCGTTCGGATCGCCGAAGCAGCGGCTCCGTCAACGCTCCGCGCCCGGCTCCGATTTCGATCACCGCCGGCGTGCTCTCCCCGCAAGCCGCGTCTGCGATGCGATCCAGAATCGAATGGCGGGTCAGAAAATGCTGCCCGAAGCGGCGCCCCAGAGCTTACCCTCTCACGTCGATGCGGCTGGAGTGGAACCACAACCGCATTTTCGACATCATGGGCCTGCCAAAACTGGTAGCCGGAGTGAAGTTCGAAAACACCAGGGCGTTTTCCAGGCGCCTGCGCGTCTGTGCATTCGCCAGCACGCTCGCGCCGGCGACAATCGCGTAATCCGCCATGCGGCCCTGTTCATCCACCACCACATCTACCACCACGTCGGTGTCGCCCACGCTAAAAGGAGCCATACTCTTCACCGCCACCGGCGTATTCAGGACGGTAGGCACGTCGGCCTCGCCGCGCGTCAGCAACGGATACGCCGGCACCACGAACATGCTGAACAAAACCAGAGTCGAACACACGCCGCCCGCCACCGGCAGCGCCACCGTACGGACTACGTTGTCGAAGAATAAATGCGCGCGGTCCCGCCAGCATCTCAAAATCGCCGCGAAGTCGCGGTGCTCCACCTGCCGCTGCCGCTCGCGCGAAGCCATCACGCGCAGCGCAGTACGCAGTTCCGCGGAGGGAACTCTCACCGGGAGCTTACGTAACTCCTCGCAGATGTATTCCGGGTTTCGCAAGTTCTCAGGATGGTATCTCATTCCGCGATCACCGTCCTTGGGCGCCAGCTGGCGGGCGTATTCTCCCGCTTTAGGCGCTCCTTTAAACGTTCGCGCAAGGCTTCGCGCCCGCGCAGGATCCGCGATTTCACCGTCCCCAGCGAAGTCTCCAGGATCTCGGCGATCTCGTCGTAACTCAAACCTTCCAATTCCCGCAACACCAGCGCCGCGCGATAATGCGGATTGATTTCCGCCAGCGCCTCCTCAATCAGCGTCTCCTGCTCGTGATCCATCGCCAGTTCCATGGGCGAGCGTGCTGGATCCGGCAGCCAGTCCAAATAACTCTGCGTTTCACCCGGCGCGGGCTCCAGCGCCACCTCCTGGCTGCGATGCCGACCAAACCAGCGCCGCTGGTTGCGTGATTCGTTCACGGCGATGCGGTAAATCCACGTTTTCAGCGAACTTTGCCCGCGGAAGCTGGACACGTTGCGGAATACCTTCAAGAACACTTCCTGCACCACGTCCGGCGCATCCCGATCGTTCGTCAGGCGGCTGACTAAATTGAAAATCGGGTGCTCGAAGCGCGCCAGCAGGGTTTCGTACGCCGCTTCCTGTCCGTCAATCAGCTGTGCGATCAGTTCCCGTTCGTCCCGCGCATGAGCCGCCGTCGCGGACGCTTTCGCGGTATCCGACCCGGTCTCGAACTGGAAGCCAATCGCGTGAACAGCCACAAGTGTACCGCTCATTCAGTGTACCGCCTGCGTGCAGTGTACCGCCTGCGTGAATCCCGTCAACCCTTGTAGACACCACGCTCCAGCGGAAGGTTCCCGCCTCAGGTGAATTCGGCCGGATGAATCGATTAATTGCCGAATTATATAAAATGCAATCAGCGATATTTTGTCCATTTATTCAATTAATCGTAACAATCAGCCCTTGACAAGCGCCTTAGCCAGGGGTAGGTTATTCAGTACTGGTACTAAGCAATGGCCGAATGTGCTCGATGCAAAAACTATACACAACTGTTTGAGAATGGTGTTCCAATCTGCCTGAAGTGTATAGAGAAACATGAACCAAGGCGCAAGCCGCCAAATTACGATCAGATCAGGACGATGCTCGTAGGCCAACTCGCTCGCGCCACGTCCCGAGTCAGCGACGCCAATCATAAATTCAGCGAAACAATAGGCTCCAGCCACTTACCGCACCCGGATGGCGTTCAACGGACCAAGAATGCATCGAACGAGCTGAATCTTGCCCGTAAGGAAATGATGGCAGCGCAAAAGCGGCTCAGCGACTTCCTGGAGCGCGGAATCGTGCCAGAAGAACTGAAGCGGAGCGGCTGAACCAATCCACGCACGTTGGAACCCTGCCATTCGGCGGCTACACCTAGCTCGCTGGTACAATTATAATAAAGCATAGAGCTACGGCTCGAAAGAAGGTTTCCGTTCCCTTATGGCCAGCAAACCCGCCTTCGCCCAGAGTGCGCAGGTTGACCACCCCAAGTTCGGTTTGGGCAGTGTTCTCTCCTGTAATGAAGAATATATCGTGATCAAGTTCGATGACCACGGGGAGAAGAAGTTCGTCCTCTCGATGGTTCTGCCGAATCTGAAGAAGAGCGACCGCGTCCCGCCCGCCGAGAAGCGCCGCAGCTCTAAAAAGAAGGTCGCCGCCACGCCGGCCGCCGTCGCTACTAAGTAGTTTCCGGCGTGAGCCACGCGAAGGGTCTTCTCAAGGGAGCGAAATTCAACGGTCGCCATTCGACTGTGATCCCTAGTGCGATCCCCGCCGTCGAAGCCGCCAAGTCCTGCGCGCACGTTACCAAAATTGGGCTTGGCCTCATCACGCCGGCCAAAAGCGGAGAGGAGCGTCTCAAATTCACCAAAGCCAGCGGCGCCCTCAAGATGCAAGTCCGCGGCACCCACGCCGTCCAGTTATTCTGGCTCTACACCAATCGCCCCGACGAAGTCATCGCCGAAATCACCCGCCAGTGGGAGGAGCGTTGAGGCGCAACATAGTAGAATCAGTGCATGAAATCTTTACTGGGAGCCGTACTCATCATGTCCAGCACCGCCTTCGCCGCCTCCAGTGTGCACGAATTCACCATGGACTCGCTCAACGGCACTCCCACGCCACTCGCCAGCTTCAAGGGTAAAGTGATGCTGCTGGTGAACGTCGCCAGCCAGTGCGGTTACACCTATCAGTACGAAGGCCTGCAGCAGTTGTACATGAAGTATAAGGACCAGGGCCTGGTGGTCGCTGGCTTCCCCGCCAATAATTTCGGCGCTCAGGAACCCGGCAGCAACGCCGAAATCGGAGCCTTCTGCAAATCCAAGTTCGGCGTCACCTTCCCGATCTTCGCGAAGATTTCGGTGGCCGGCAATGACAAAGCCCCGCTCTACCGCTTCCTGACCGATAAAACCACCAATCCCAAAACCGGGGGCGAAATTCCCTGGAATTTCACAAAGTACCTGGTCGACCGCGACGGCAAAGTGCTCGCCCGCTTCGATGCGCCCGTCGAGCCCCTGTC
>JALYJH010000342.1 GCA_030775415.1 Acidobacteriota bacterium
ATCTGAAAGCGCCGCGCGGCGTGTTTAAGGCCCAGGCCGCCTTCGCGGTTCGTGACGCTGTGTCGCTGTTCTCACTGCCAGTGGCATCCACCGGCACGGCCAGCTTCAATGGCGACCTGAAGTTTTCCTTCGCGAACCATTTCGACTATGAGCTCGCTGGCACAATGAAGGCCCAGGGATTGGGCTATTCACAGGATCGCGTGCGCGTCCAGAATGCCGCCTTGAGTTGCGCCCTGAATCTGAACCCCGACCGTCTTACCCTCCGCGACCTGCGAGCCACCGCGCTCGGGGCGACCGTTACGGGGCAAGCCAACCTGGAACATGGGAAGGCTTTCCATTTCGACGGCAACTTTGAAGGTCTGGATGCGCGCGAGGCAGTGGCGGCGTTGACGCCGCGTGTGCTTCCCTGGAACGGATCGCTCTCGGGCAAATTGCAAGCGGACGCCGTCCGCGGAGAACGCCGCGCCGTGGTGGATACCACCGCGGCCATCCAGGGCCAGATCACGGGCCAGCTTAACATTCATTACGATCAGCGTGCGGGAATCGTGAACTTCGGCGAGTCCCGTATCGCCACGCCCGCCACCAGCGTGAATTTATCCGGAACGCTGGGCCAGACTCTGGATGTTCGCGCGCGTTCCACTAATCTTGACGATTTGCTGCCGGCGCTCGCAATGTTCAGCGATCGTCCTCCCGCCGCGTTGCCCCTGAAGCTCGATCCGCGCAAGCAAGGCGAGGCGGCCGTGGCGGGTCTGGTGATCGGCCGTCTAGACGCCCCGCAGTTTCAAGGCCAGGTGACCATCACCAATGCGAGCATCGAAGGTCATATAGTCGATCGCTTTACTGCCGACGTCCAGGCTTCCGCCCAAGCAGTCGCGCTGCACCGTTTGCTGCTCGTCCGCGCACCGCTGCGCGTAACGGGTGACGCCGTGCTGGGCGCCACGGCTGCCGGCGATTATCTGGACGGTCCGCTCACCGCGCAACTGAGCGTCATGAATCTGGCGCTGGGGCCGGTAGCGCGTGAATTCGGCATCGCCACCGTGGCCAGCCTGGATGCCGACGCGCTGGCAGCAGCCACCGTCAAGCTCACTGGTTCGGCGCGCAACCCAGAAGCCGATATCGCGCTCGATGCCACTCAGGCCGCGGCGCTCGGCGAAAAATTCGAACGTGTGCGCGCCAATGTGCATTACACCTCGCAAGGGATCTCCTTCAACAGCGGTCAAGCGGATCTGGGCGCCGGCAAACTGCTTTTCGCCGGCGCCTATATCCAGCAGGCCGGCGATCTGCATAGCGGCGAACTACGCTTGGATCTCACCGCGCAAGCCATCACCGCCTCGCGCGTGGCGGCGTTCCGCCAATTGCTTTCCGGAGTGGAAGCGCGCCTGGACGCCAAGGGCGCCGTGGATCTGCGCATCGACCATGGGGCGCTGCTGCTGCGTTCGGTAAGCGGCGAAGCATCCGCACGCAACGTGACGCTCGATCAGGAAAAGCTAGGCGACATTACCCTGGCCGCCGGCACCGCGGGCAATGAATTGTCGCTGCAAGCCAAAGCGCAGGTGCGTGGGACCGCGCTCGAAGGGCAGGGCAAATGGCGCCTGGATGGCGATTTCCCAGGATCCGGCACACTCAAATTCTCGCGGCTGACCGTGGCCACGCTGCATGACCTGGTGATGCTGCGGGGCACCGCCGCCCAGAAAGCCGCGACGCCTCCGCTTGACGGCTTCCTCGAAGGCGGCGCCAGTTTCAACGTCGCCCTGCGAACGCCCCGGAATTTCCAGGCCGACGTCAAGATCGATACCCTGCAGCTCAATGCGAAGGCCCAGCAGGCACTGCGTCTCGACGTGCAGACGCAGGACGTGCAGATTCACAACACCCAGCCCCTCCTGGTTTCGGTAACGGCACGGGAGGCCAGGATCGCCTCGGCGCATTTTACGGCCCGCGACACCAATCTCGAAGTTACCGGCGTAGTGCCTTTCAATGACAGTGGCGGTGCGAATCTGGCTGTGAATGGCAGCGTCAACCTGGGCGTCCTACAGCTTTTGAATGCGGATTTACTGGCCAAGGGCACGGCCCAGGTTAACGCCACTCTGCGCGGCTCGCTGCGCAATCCGCAGATGGCTGGACGCCTGGAATTCGCGAACGCGTCTCTCTATGTGAACGACTTGACCAACGGGGTCGACAACGCCAGTGGGACCATATTGTTCGATCGCAACCGGGCCACCATCGACAAACTGACGGCCGAGACCGGCGGCGGGAGCATCGCCTTCCGCGGTTTTTTGGAATTCAGCGATCTCTTGATTTACCGCCTGCAGGCCGACGTGCGCCAGGTGCGCGTGCGCTATCCGGAAGATGTAAGCTTCACGTCCAACGCGCAGCTGTCGCTAAACGGAACCTCCGAAGCGAGCACTCTTTCGGGCACTGTCACGTTGAATCGCGCCGCCATCGCCGCCGGGGCGGATCTGGCGCGGCTATTGGCGCAAGCCTCCAAGCCTTCGCCCGCGCCGCCTAGCCCCAGCGAGTATCTGCGCGGCATGCGCTTCGATGTGCGCCTGCAAAGCGCTCCGCTGTTTGAGCTCGAGACTTCGCTTACGCGAAATGTGAAAACCGAAGTGGATTTGCGCCTGCGTGGCACGCCGCTCAATCCGGCGCTGCTCGGGACCATCACTGTAAACAGCGGAGAAATTCAAATTTTCGGAAATCGCTACACCGTCAACCGCGGCGATATCCGTTTTCTGAATCCCGTGAAAATTGAGCCCACGCTCGATCTGGACCTCGAAACTCGCACCCGCGGTATCACGGTCACGGTAACCGTGGCGGGTTCGCCGCAACGCTTGGCCGTCAACTACAGCTCGGATCCGCCTTTGCAATCGAACGAAATCATCGCTCTGCTCGCAGTGGGCCGTGACCCCACGTCGAACCAAGTGGGTGGACAGATCGCGACCTCGGCCGCCTCCTTCGGCAGCGCTGGTAGTGTCCTCGGGGAGGCAGTGTCGGAGCAGCTTTCGAACCGCCTCCAGCGCTTCTTCGGAGCTAGCCGCGTTAAAATCGATCCCACCATCGACGCCACCGACAATTTGCCCGCCGCGCGCTTGACGCTCGAGCAGCAAATCTCGCCTGACATCACTCTGACGTACATCACCAACCTGAACCGCACCCAGGAACAGACCGTGCGTGTCCAGTGGGATTTCAGCAAGCAGTGGTCCGCCGTGGCCGTGCGCGATAGCAACGGGCTCTTTGGCATCGACTTTTTGTTCCGCAAGCGTTTCTAGCTCTTCTTTGAAGTCTGATCTTCCCGATTAAGCGCTCGCAATCAGCTCCAGGATTTTTGCGCCGAACCGCTCCGCTTTGCGTTCGCCTATCCCCGGAACTTCAAGTAGTTCCGCCAGATCCCGCGGACGCTGGCGGCACAGCGCGTCGAGCGTCGAGTCGTGCAGGATGACGTATGCCGGCAGTGACTGCTGCTTGGCCAGATCGCGCCGCCACGCACGCAGTTTCTCGTGCAACGAACCGGCAGGCGTATCTGACGCAGGCAGGGCCACGGTCGCCGCTGCTCGCGCGGCTTTCACGCGCGGAGCCGCCGTGTATTTCTTGGTAGTCCAGTCGAGCGTCACCCCGCAGACATCGCATGAGCCGCAAGTCTCCCACTTCGGCGTTTCTCCGAAGTGCAGGCAGATTTGCCGATGGCGGCAGCGCGGCTGCTCGACGAAACGGCGCAGCGTGTGGTAGCGCTGCCACGCACGCTCGCGTTCACCGGGGTCCTGCAATTGCTGAACGAAATGCGTAAGCAGTCCGATGTCGCGCTTCTGCCACAACAGGACGCAATCCGCCGGCTGGCCGTCGCGCCCCGCCCGTCCCGCTTCCTGATAAAACTGCTCGATCGATTTCGGAAGCGCCAGATGGATCACCGCCCGCGTAGCTGGCTGGTTGATTCCCAAACCGAAGGCCAAGGTTCCTACCAGCACCCGCTTCTCGCCCGACATCCATAATTCCTGATTCCTCTGGCGCTGCGCCGCGTCCATCTTGCCGTGATAGGGCACGATCGCAATCCCTTGCTTCCCCATGCGCTCCGCGATCGATTCTACCG
>JALYJH010000343.1 GCA_030775415.1 Acidobacteriota bacterium
TCCTGAGCAATGCCGCGCGCCACGGCGTCGCGATACGTTAATTCCGCCATGCCCAGCCCCCATCGGCGTAAACGTCCGTATAAAGGATGTCCAGCGAAGAAGGCGGCGCCGCCTTGCACGCTTCCGTGGCTGAATCGACGATGGCCTTAACCTCAGTCTCGACCGCCGTGATCTTGTCCTGCGCCACGCCGGTATCGAGCAATCGCTGGCGGTAAATTTTAATTGGATCGCGATTCGTCTTCCAATATTCCAATTCGCCCGCCGGACGGTACTTCGCTGGATCGGCCCGCGAATGCCCGCTATAGCGGTAAGTCCTGAACTCGAGCAGCGACGGCCCGCCGCCCGCGCGCGCTTTGTCGAAAGCCTTCTTGGCGGTGCGGTAAACCACATCGGCATCCTGCCCGTCGGCAATGATCGATTCGAGCCCATAAGCGCTGGCCCGCCCCGCCGCCGGATTCGCCACAGCCGTCACTTCGCTGATGGGCGTGTATTCCATGTACAAATTGTTCTCGCAAACGAACACCACCGGCAGCTTCCAGATCACCGCGAAGTTCAGCGCCTCGTGGAACGCGCCAATGTTCGTCGTGCCGTCGCCAAAGAAGCACACCGAAACATCCCCGGCGTTCTTGTACTGCGAGCGCCAGGCCGCCCCGCAGGCGATCGGCAAATGAGCTCCAATAATTGCGTAAGATCCCATCACGCCATGCTCCACGGAAGTCAAGTGCATCGATCCGCCCTTGCCCCGCAGCAACCCGTTATCGCGCCCCATTAACTCGCCCAACACTTTTTCGATAGGCACCCCGCGCGCAATCGTATGCGCGTGCCCGCGATAGGTGCAGAAGCTAAGGTCGCCTTTCTTCATGGCCGCCGCGCACCCCGCGGCAATCGCCTCCTGGCCCAGGGAAAGGTGGCTCGTGCCCTTCACTAAACTCTGCAGAAATAAGTCGTAGGCCCGCTGCTCCGCTTCGCGAATCTCCACTTGCAGACGATACAGGCGCAGCCGCAAGGCCTCGTCGATCTGGTCTTCTCCCACGACAATAGCCGGCGCAGCGGTCTGAGTAATAGTATCTGACATGATAGATCTCCAACCAGCGTATTGTAGCAAGCGTTACATAGCGCCTGTATTTTCCAGGCTGCGCCACAAGTACCAGCTAGCGACGCTTCGGTAAGGATGCCAGGCTGCCGCGATGCGTTCCATTTCCCCGGGCTTGGGCAGTTCCGCCAGCCCGTAAGCTTTCTGCATCGCCGCGCGCACCCCCAAATCCCCTACGGGCAGCACATTCGGACGCCGCAGGGCGAACATCAGAAACATTTGCACTGTCCACACGCCCACGCCCTTCACCCGAGTTAAGGTTTCAATGATGGCGGCATCTTCCATCTCCGCCAGCCGCTCAAACTGAATCTCGCCATCCCGCGTCAGCCGCGCAAGTTCGCGAATATAAAGCGTCTTCTGCTTGGACAACCCCACCGCCCGCATTTTTTGCGGCCGCAAGTTCAAGATCGACTGCGGAGTCATCGGATTCACCTTCGCCGCTTCCGCCAGCCGGTTAAAAATAGTCAGCGCCGCTTTCCCGTTCAACTGTTGATACACAATGGAGCGCACCAGCGTCTGGAACGCCGGGTCCCGGTACTCCACGCGGTAAGGCCCGGCCTGGGCAATGATTGCCGCCATCACCGGATCCGCCTTCTTCAAGTGATTTATTGCTTTTCGCATGGAACTCAATCGGGCTCCCGGACATCCTACATTGTAAGTATGAAGCGCCTAACCGTGTTCGGTGTGCTCCTCG
Organism: Acidobacteriota bacterium; assembly: GCA_030775415.1. GTDB lineage: Bacteria > Acidobacteriota > Terriglobia > Bryobacterales > Bryobacteraceae > Palsa-187. The sequence goes on from JALYJH010000343.1 coordinate 1,788, forward strand.
CTCTGGCAGGCACCGTGGTCGTGCTGGCTCAAGACGACAGCACGATCCGCTTAGATGTGAATCTGGTGAGCATTTTCGCCAGCGTCCGCGGCAAGAATAACGCTCTGATCAGCAACCTCGGAAAAGACGACTTTAAGATTTTCGAAGACGGCAAGGAACAGCAGATCAGAAACTTCACGCGCGAGACCGACCTCCCGCTCACGCTCGGCCTCTTGGTCGATACCAGTTCCAGCCAGGAGCGCCTCATCGACACCGAACAGCGCGCGGCGTCGCAGTTTTTCTCCAAGGTAATCCGCGAGAAAGACCAGGCGTTTCTCATCCAATTCGGAGCCGAAGCCGAGCTCTTGCAGGATCTGACCAACTCGACGCGCTCCCTGCAAAAAGGCCTGCAGCAGTTACGCCTGAGCGTACCGCTCGGCGGCCTGCATCCCGGCCCCGTGCCGACCATGCAGAATCAAGCCGGAACCATTCTTTATGACGCCGTCTATTTGGCCGCCAACGACGAATTGAAACGCGAAGTCGGCCGCAAAGCCATTATCCTGATCACCGATGGCGTCGACACCGGCAGCAAAATCAGCCGCGACAAAGCCATTGAAGCCGCGCAAAAAGGCGACGTCATGATTTACAGCATCTTCTATCAGGATCGCGCCGCTTACGGCGGCGGGGGCTTCGGCACCATCAGCCTGGGCGGCGGCGGCGAAGGCGAGCTGCGCCGCATGTCGTCTGAAACCGGAGGCCAGGTCTTCAAAGTGGACCGCGGCCACACGCTTGACGAAATCTTCAAAGAACTGCAAGACGAAATGCGCTCGCAATACGCCATCACCTATCAGCCGCCGAACCCCAAACGCGATGGCACGTATCACAAAATCGAAATCAAGCTGGCGAACAAAGACTATAAGCCCCAAGCCCGCAAAGGCTACTACGCCATCGATCCGGAAAATTAGCTCTGGGATTTAACCACCGCTCAGCAGCTACTGGGTAAGCTGACGCCCGGCCGTCGCCTGCGGTTGGGGCAAATGCCGCAGAAGCGCCTGTAGACAAAACATATTTTCATTGTTCTCAGTTAGATAGCATTTGCCATTCCTTGGCGCGGCACGTGCTGGAAGGAAGGCATAAATGAAGAGGCCAAAGTTCCGCATTCCAGCGCTACTCGTGTTTCTGGTCTGCGCGGCGTTGGGCCAGACACGTCCCGAAGCGCCCGTGCCGGCCTCCGTCACTGCCACCTTCACCCCGTCCAGCGGAGGCGGCTTCGTGGGAGCCGAACGCTGCCAGTCCTGCCACAAAGCGGAAACCCAGCAGTTCAATCTTACGCACCACGCCGCGATCAAACCCGCCAAAACCGATGCCGTCACGGGTTGCGAAATGTGCCACGGCCCCGGCAAAGCGCATGCTGATGGCGAAGAAGCCGCGCAAGGCGACGACGCGAAAACCGCGGCCGCCAACAAACTGATTTTCTCTTTCCACGCCAATCCCAAACAGAATGCCGAGCGCTGCCTGGCGTGCCACCAGAGCAGCCGCGATCAAAAAGATTTTGGCCACACCAGCCACATTCAGCACGGAGTCGCCTGCGATAGCTGCCACTCCATGCATTTGGTTGAGGCCGGCAGGAACCCGCAAGCCGAAGCCATCGGCACCGCGCAAAGTAACTTCTTCAACATACCCAAATTGCCCGAACAAAGCCGCTGGCTACACAACAGCCAACTACGCAAAGCGCAGCCGGAACTTTGCTACCAGTGCCACGGCAACATCCAGGCGCAGTTCGCTCTGCCCACGCATCACCGCGTTCCGGAAGGCGCCATGAAATGTTCAGACTGCCACAATCCCCACGGCACCTCGAACCGCGCCGAACTGGTGCGCAGCGGTTCGGAAACCTGCATCCAATGCCACGCCGAAAAGCGCGGGCCGTTTGTCTTCGAGCATCCCGCGTCAAAGATCGAAGGCTGCGTCGCCTGCCATACGCCGCACGGCAGCATCAACCGCATGCTGCTGGCGCGCCGCGAGGAGCGTTTCCTGTGCCTGCAATGCCACGTGAATCCCATCGCCGACAATGTGCCGCACAGCCGCCTGAGCTTCCAGACGCGAGGCACCTGCACGCGCTGCCACGCCAGCATCCACGGATCGAACTTCGACGTCACGTTCCTGCATTGAGAAACCAGCCATGACGAAACTACTCATCGGATTTCTGATATTGCCGGTTGCCCTGCTGGCCCAAGACGACGCGGCAAAGCCCCCCGTAATCGGCGGCTTTGAAAATACCGGCTCCGTCACCGCCG
>JALYJH010000344.1 GCA_030775415.1 Acidobacteriota bacterium
CTCCACTCTTCAGCGCTCGCCGAATCACCTCCCGCACCGTTTCTCCCGGCGGGAATTGCGATTCCTGCGGAAGATAAGCCAGCCGCGTTCCCTTTCGTACGGAGACATCGCCCGAGTCCGCCTCCCGGCGTTCCGCCAAAATCTCCAGCAGCGTAGATTTGCCTGACCCGTTTGGCCCAATCAACCCGACGCGATCGCCTTCCTGAATACTCAACGAGACGTTACGGAACAGAAACGCCGCGCCATACGATTTCGCCAGCCCTTGAGTATTTAAAAGGAGCGCCACAGGAAGGTCAATCTCAAGAATATCCCACCAGCATCTCCCCGGGTTTCACTCACTTCGAGGTTTGCCTTTCCCGCCCCCAGCACGGTTCCCGCGCATACTCAAATCGCAGTACAAGCCTGCGCAGGCTGATCGTTGTTGTTTAGTGGTATCCGCGCTCGTTGCGAAAGCAGCGGGCTAGCCGTCCTGGAAACATTGTGGAGAGGACGGGACAGGAGAGAATCGATTCTCTGGTGATCGTTAAAAATTGCCGCGGGAGGAAATGGGAGAGAGCAGAAAACTGGTTCATTCAGTCACTTTTCAAAGACCAGCAAGCCGTCCATGACCTCTACCACTCCGGTGGGTTGCCATCAAAAGCAGCCCACCGCGAGACGATCTTCGCTTCGAAACCATCTCAGCCGAAGTGTGCCCGAAATCCCCAGCCCCCCCGTGACCCCCGCGTTACATGATAATAAGGTAAAGGAAAATTTCACCCTTATGAGAAACTGGCTGATGGTTGCTGCCGCCGTTTTCTTTATACAAGGCTCAGCCGGAGTAGCGCCCGCCGCGGAACTCACGCCGCCCAAAGCCGGCAAACCAGAAATCCTCCCCTTGAAAGATGTGAAGCCTGGCATGCACGCTATCGCCTGGACAGTTTTCAGCGGCATGACTCCCGAGCCCGTCCCCGTTGAAATCATCGGCATCTGGCAGAACGCCATGGGCCCGCGCCAGCACGTCATCATGGCGAAAATGGGCGGCAAAGCCGAACGTACGGGTGTTGCCGGCGGCATGAGCGGCAGCCCGGTTTACGTCGACGGCAAGTTGATCGGAGCCGTGGCCCTCCGCCTAAGCCAGTTCTCGCCTGACGCCATTTGCGGCATCACGCCCATTGAGTCGATGCTGGAAATTCAAGATCTGGATATGTCGCGCCCCAGCGACGCCCGCACGCCCGATAAGTTGGCCTCGGCGCAGCCCGTCGCCTCCTACGAAATGCCTAGCGAATTAGTTTCGCAACTGGTGGCTGCCGGCGGCACTGCCCCGCTCCCCTCGCGCGTTCCCTTGATGACGCCTATCGAAACCCCGCTGGTTTTCTCCGGCTTCACCGCTGAAACGTTGAATACCTACGAGCCGCTGTTCCGCCAGATGGGAATCGCCCCCGTACAGGGCGGCGCCGTCGCCGGAGCCCTCACCGCGAAACCCGCCCCTGGATGGGAGCATGCCCTCAACCCCGGTGAAGCCGTCAGCGGCATTCTGGTTTCCGGCGACATGTCCACCACCGGCATGGGCACCGTCACTTATAACGATGGCAAACGCATCCTGGCCTTCGGCCATCAGTTCTTCGACCTCGGTCCGGTCGACATGCCCATTGCAAAAAGCGAAATCCTGACCGTGCTCAGCTCCGCCTATCAGCCCAACAAAGTAGGCAACGCCACCGAAGTAGTCGGAGCCCTCCGCCAGGACCGCTTCACCGGCATCATGGGCGAACTCGGCGCCGAATCCCCCGTGATCCCCGTTCACGTCCACGTGCGGGCCCACGGCGACAATGACGCCATCGTGAAAGAAAAGGACCTCAACTTCAACGTCTTCGTGCAGCAAAAATGGACGCCGTTCCTGATGTCCGCTACACTCAGCAACGCGCTTCAGCAGATGAATCTCTACGCCGATGAAATGACCTATCGCATGACCGCCGACGTCATCATGGATGGCTCCGACAACATCCATGTCTCCACCATGCTGGCCCCCGGCGAATTTCCCGTCCCCATGCCCGCTGTTCTAGCCGGCTGGTGGGGCGACAAATTCAACCGCCTGTTCCTGAACACCGTGGCGACGCCCAAGCTCAAAAGCGTGAACGCCACCATCGACCTGCTCCCGGCGCGCCGCGTCGCGACCATCGAAACCGCGTGGACTCCCACCACTGAAGTAGAAGCCGGCTCCGAAATCCCAGTGAAAGTCTACCTGCGCCCCTATCGCGGCGAAAGAATGGAACGCTCGCTCGTGGTGAAGATTCCCGCCGGGATGCCCAAGGGCGAACACCGCCTGCTCTTTAGCGACGCCGATACTTTGGACCGCACGCAAGACGGCGCCGCCCAGAACAATAAGAATATGGACATCGCCTCCACCGTTTCTCTCCTGAATCAGGAACGCGACAACAACCGCCTCTACGTGTCGCTGGTGCAGAGCCGAGCCACGTTCTACGCCGCCGATAAAACCCTGCCCAACCTGCCGTCCTCGGTAGTAAACGTAATGCAGACCGAGCGCAACGCCAGCCGTTCTTTGGTAGGCACGCCCGACAGCACTCAAGTGCAGCAGTCGATTCCGTTCGATCAAGTGGTGAGCGGCAATTACTCGCTGCGCATCAAAGTCAAATAAGGAAAGCAAGGTCACCTTCATGCGATTTTTGCGCGTTCTAGCGCCGATGCTGTGCGTTTTGCTGCCGCTCTCGGCCGTCCAGACGCAAGTCTGGGAACATTCGGAATCGGCGGACTTCGAAAAAGGCACGCTCCACAAGCTTTCCCTCTCAAGCGCGGGCCGCCTCATGCCCGCTCCCGTCGTGCGCGATATTTACGATCCTTCCGTACCGTTCCTATGGGCCGTCGCCCGCGATTCCAAAGGGAACGTCTACGCGGGCGGCGGAGGCGTTGGCAGTTCCAAATCCAAGCTCATCGTAGTGAACGCCGCAGGCCAAGCCAAGACTTTAGCGGAACTCGACGGCATGGCTATCCAAGCCATCGCCATCGATAAACAGGACCGCATATACGCCGCCACCTCGCCCGACGGCAAAATATTCCGCGTCGCGCCCTCGGGAACTGCCGAAGTCTTTTACGATCCGCACGCAAAATACATCTGGGCCCTGGCGTTCTCCAGCCAAGGCGATCTGTTCGTCGCCACCGGCGATCAAGGTGAAATCCACCGCGTGACTCCTAACGGCGCCGGCTCCGTGTTCTACCGCACCGAAGAAGCCCATGTGCGTTCGCTAGCCATCGACGCGCGCGACAACCTGATCGCCGGAACTGACCCCAGCGGCCTCATCCTGCGCATCTCGCCCGCAGGCCAAGGATTTGTTCTCTACGAAGCCGATAAGCGCGAAATCACCACCGTCGCCGTCGCCGCCGATGGCAATGTCTACGCCGCGGGCAGCGGAACCAAAGCCCCCGCCACCGCGCCGGCTCCCGCGCCGCAGCGCCAGGTACAAACCAGTGTGGGGGGAATCACGCTGGCCGTCCCCACCGGTGGTCCCCCCAACGGCGCAGCCGCCGCCACTGCTGGCGGAGCCCCCGCCGCTGTGCAAGGCGGTTCTGAAATCTATCGCATTCAACCCGACGGAGACGCCCGCCGCGTTTGGACGCACGCCCAGGACGTCGTCTATGCCTTGGCCTTCGACGCGCAAGGCAACGTCATTGCCGGCACCGGCAATCGCGGGAACGTTTACCGCCTGGATTCCGATCACAGCTATACGCGCCTTCTGAACTTGGCCGCCGCGCAGGTAACCGGCTTCGCCCCAGGCGCCAACGGACGCCTCTACGCCGTCACCGGCAACATCGGCGAAATTTTTTCGATCGGCCCCGAGCGCGAATCCTCCGGCACGCTCGAAAGCGACGTCCTTGACGCCGGTGCGTTCTCCTATTGGGGCCGCATGACTTCGCTCTACTCCGGTTCTGGCTCCGTCACCTTCGAAACCCGCAGCGGCAACGTCAGCCGCGCCCAAAAAGACTGGAGCCCCTGGGCCAAACTTTCCGGCGATCGCTTGATTTCCCCCGCCGCCCGCTTTCTGCAATAC
>JALYJH010000345.1 GCA_030775415.1 Acidobacteriota bacterium
AGTTTAGACGATGATATGGGAGACTACGGTCTCGACGATGACGATGAGGAACTTGCAGTCCCGGGCTCTATCGCGCGCCCACCTGCGCCAATTGGCGCTGCGGTGGAAACTGCGGTACTCGAGGTTGAGGAAGTTCTACCCACTGCGGTCGCGGTTGAGCCGCCTCCAGCTCGCAAGCCGGTGAAGAAGGCAGCGGCTCCCGTAAAAAAAGCCGCTACGCCGGTGAAGAAAGCGGCACCCAAGAAAGCCGTCGCCAAGAAGGCTGCTCCCAAGAAGTCAGTCAAAAAAGCGGCGCCTAAGAAGAAGGCGGTCGCCAAGAAAAAAGCTGCGCCTAAAAAAGCAGTGAAAAGGCCGGCCAAGAAAGCTGTGAAGAAAGCAGCCCCAAAGAAGGCCGCTAAGAAGACGCCTAAGAAAGCCGCTTCGAAGAAGAGCTCGAAGAAAAAGAAATAGTTTAGAGAAGGGTCTCCGCCTTATTTGGCTACGGCGGTGCGGCAGCGTTCGTAGAGTTGCAATAGCGCTTCAACGTGCTCTTCCGCCGTCTTGGGAGCTTTGCCGCCGAAGCCGGCGCCCCCTGTTCCTTTGCCGAACCCAGTGGTTCCGGCGATAAACTTCATCAATTCGAGGGCAACTTCTTCTTTGGTGGAGCGTCCCGCGGGCGGCGGGGTCGCAGTCGTGTCTTTTTCGTCCGTCATATAATCTTCTAGGGTACTGCATTTGAACCACGGCTATGCCGGTTGATGCGCGCCGCCTCATCCGCAAGATGCGCGGCGGGGCGCAGGCACACTTGATTGAAGCGGCGGACGGCCACTGTTACGTGGTTAAGTTCCTCAACAACCCGCAGCACCGGCGGATCCTGGTTAATGAATGGATCTCCTCGGTGTTCCTGCGCTATCTGGGATTTTCCACACCAGACGCGGCGGTAATCCGCGTTACGCAGAAATTTCTGGACGAGAATCCAGAGGTATATCTGCAATTGGGAACAGGCCGGCTGGCAGTGGAATTAGGCTGGCATTTCGGGTCGCGATTTCCAGGCGATCCAGCGCGATTGGTGGTTTACGATTTCCTGCCCGATGCGCTACTGGCGCAAGTGGAGAATCGCGCGGACTTTTTGGGGATGCTGGCCTTCGATCAATGGATGGGCAACGCCGATTCGCGGCAGGCGATCTTTTTTCGCGCGCGGTTGCGGGAGTGGCTGCCGGCGCATGAAGCGCATCCATTGCGCCTGGGGTTCGTGGCGCAGATGGTGGATCACGGGTTTGCGTTCGACGGTCCCCGCTGGCAGTTTGCGGATTCTCCTCTGCAGGGTTTGTATTTCCGTCCGGAAGTGTATCGCAGCGTGCGGGGATGGGACGATTTTCAGCCTTGGCTGGACCGCATCTTATACTTTCCCGAGTCTGTGGTGGACCAGGCACTCAAGCAAATTCCCCCGGCCTGGATCACGGGAGACGAAGAAGAGTTGAACCGGCTCTGTGAGCAGTTGCTGCGGAGGCGCAAACGAGTGGTGGAACTGCTGGAGGCTTGCCGGCGCGGACGAGTTCCGCTCTTTCCGGCATGGCGTTAAGGCCGCCGCGGTATCGTAGGAGTATTCATGGGTGTGACTACTTTTCCAAATCGGAGTGCTGAATTCAAGAACGCGTTGCTCAGCCGGGTTCTGGTAGCCGATGGGGCCATGGGCACGGCGCTCTACGCGAAGGGCGTATTCCTCAACCGGTGTTACGACGAATTGAATCTTTCGCTGCCGGCGCTGATTCGTGACGTTCACCAGGATTATTTGCGCGCCGGCGCTCAGATTCTCGAGACCAATACCTATGGGGCCAATCGCAAGCGGCTGGCAGGTTTTGGATTCGCGGAGAAGCTGCGGCAGATTAACCATGCCGGGGTCCGCATTGCCCGAGAGGTGGCACAGGACCAAGCCTTCGTCGCGGGAGCCATGGGGCCTTTAGGCGTCCGTCTAGAGCCCTTGGGGCCGGTGAGTTTCTCCGAGGCTCGGGATGTGTTTCGCGAGCAGGTTGCAGCGTTGGTCGAGGCCGGGGTTGACCTGATCATTCTGGAATCGTTTCGCGATTTGGACGAGCTGCGCGAGGCGGTGCTCGCGGTGCGTGAGGCGGCGGGGCGCGAGATGCCGCTGGTGGCCCAAGTCGCGATCGAAGACGACGGGACGCTGGAGGATGGGACTTCGGCGGCGAATATTGCGCTGGCGTTGACCCAGTGGCCTGTGGATGTGATTGGGCTGAACTGCTCCTCCGGTCCACGGGCGCTGCTGGAGGCGATTGAGGCGATGGTTCCCCATACCACGAAGCCATTGAGCGTTATGCCGAATGCAGGGCTGCCAGTGACAGTGGATGGCCGCAATCTGTATTTGTGCTCGCCGGAGTACATGGCGCAGTATGCGCGCAGGTTTTTGGAGGCGGGGGCAAAGATTGTGGGTGGGTGCTGCGGAACTACGGCGGCGCACATTAAAGAGATTCGCAACGAAGTGCGCAGCTTTCAGCCCGGCGGGCTGCCGCACATCCTGCAAGTGGAGGAACCTAAAGAGGCTCCGCACGCCCAGCCAAAAATTCCAATTCCGGAGCGTAGTGGGTTAGGGGCGAAGCTCGCGGCCGGCCAGTTTGTCACGTTTGTGGAGATTCTTCCGCCTAAGGGTGTCGATGCCGCTAAGGAAATCGCCGGAGCCAAACTGTGTAAGGATGCCGGGATCGATTGCATCAACGTTCCCGACGGGCCGCGCGCGAGCGCGCGCTTGAGCGCGCAGATCACCTGCCAGTTGATTCAGCAGCACGCGGGGATTGAGGCGGTTTTGCACTTCTGCTGCCGTGACCGGAACATTTTGGGCATCCAGAGCGAGTTGCTGGGGGCGCATGCGGGCGGGCTACGGAATTTGATCTGCATCACGGGCGATCCGCCACGTATGGGGACGTATCCTGACGCAACGGCGGTGTTCGACGTCGATTCCATCGGACTGATTCGCATCGCTAACAATTTGAATCAGGGGCTGGATCTGGGCGGGAATGCGATGGGGTCACAGACTTCTCTGTTAATTGGGGCGGGGGCGAATCCCGGATCTTTGCATATCGAAGAAGAGCTGCGTCGCGTCGAGAAAAAAATCGCGGCGGGCGCGGAATATTTCGTCACGCAACCGGTGTTCGATCTGGGTTTGCTGGAGGCGTTTCTGGAGCGCACGGCGCAGTACAAAATTCCGATCATCGCGGGAATTTGGCCGCTGACCAGTCTGCGCAACGCCGAATTCATGGTGAATGAACTGCGCGTGCCGGTCCCCAAAGAGTTCATCGAGCGCATGCGTGGTGCGGGAACGGCGGAGGCCGCCCGCGCTGCCGGTGTCGCGATCGCGCGGGAGATGGTGGAGCGGGCGCGTCCGCTGACCGCAGGGGTGCAGTTGAGCGCTCCTTTCGGGCGTTACGAGATGGCGATTGAAGTCGCGCAGGCAATTCGCTAGCAGGGAGCTTAGTCGCGCGCTTCGCTGGCGTTAAAGTAAGCGCAGTCGGGGTGGTGGAACACGATGGCGCTGACGCTGGCCTCCGGGTCCATCATAAAGCCCTCGGTGAGCTGGATACCGATTTCTTCGGGGCGCAGCAATGTCCAGATGCCTTGCTGGTCTTCTAGAGCAGGACACGCAGGGTAGCCGGGGCTGTAGCGTTTACCGCGGTAGCGCGAGGTGAAGCGCTCGAGCATCGTCATGTTGGGCGGGTCGGCAAAGCCCCAGTCTTCGCGGATACGGCGGTGGAGCCACTCGGCGCAGGCTTCGGCGGTCTCGATAGCCAAGGCCTGTAGGCCGTGAGCCATGAAAAACTCGCCGCTATGTTTTGCTTCCTCAGAGCGTTCGCGTACTCCCTCGCCGGCGGTGACGGCGAATACGGCCAAGTGATCGCGCTGTCCGGAATGCGGATCGAGAACGTAGTCGCTGAGGCATAAGCCCTTAGATTTGGGCTGACGCTGGTAGTTGAATGTGTACAGCGCAGTCGCGCCCCCGGGCGCGAAAAGATGCACGGAGTTGCCCTGGCG
>JALYJH010000346.1 GCA_030775415.1 Acidobacteriota bacterium
GGCCGCCACCGCTTGGCGCGCCCAGGCCTCGCTTTTAAAAGACGCAGCCGAAGCCACCTGCTGGGATGGTGACTGGTACCTCCGCGGCTTCTTCGATAACGGCGCGCCCCTCGGTTCGCACACCAACGCCGAAGCCCGCATCGATTCCATCGCGCAATCCTGGGCGGCCATAGCCAACGCCGACCCCGCCCGCGTCCGCCGCGCCCTCGAGTCCGCGGATCGTCTCTTGGTCGATGACACCAACAAACTGGTCCGCCTCTTCACTCCACCCTTCGATCGCTCCACCCCGCACCCCGGCTATATCATGGGCTACCCGCCTGGCCTGCGTGAAAACGGCGGGCAATATACGCACGGCGCATTATGGACCGCGCTCGCCTGGGCACGCCTCGGTGAAGGCTCCGCCGCTGTACGCTTGCTTACCATAATGAATCCCGTCGAGCATAGCCGTACGCCCGACAAAGTTGCCCACTACCGTGGCGAACCCTACTCGGCCGCCGCCGATGTCACCAGCGCCCAGGGCCGCGCCGGACAAAGTGGATGGACTTGGTACACCGGCTCCGCCGCCTGGATGTACCGCATCTGGATCGAGGAAGTCCTAGGCTTTCACCTGCGCGGCGATCGCCTAACCCTCCGCCCCGCGCTCCCCGACGATTGGCCGGGCTTCGAAATTACCTACCGCTATCGCTCGGCGATTTACCACATCACCGTGCAAAAAGATCCCTCGCTCGCGCAGCCCGCCCCGGAATTTCTACAGTTAGTGGACGACGGCGCCACCCACCGCGTTGTCGTGCGGATTCCTCTGAAAGCGGCCTCTCAAATGCTCTTCACAGATGGCGTGGCCTCGCCACGAAAAGGAGTGCATGCAATGAATTGGGATCAAATTGAAGGTAAATGGAAACAATTGAAAGGCTCCGCGAAACAACAGTGGGGAAAACTTACTGATGATGACTTGGATTACATCAGTGGTTCGAAAGATAAGCTAGTCGGCAGGCTGCAGGAACGCTATGGCATCAAGAAGGAAGATGCTCAAAACCGCGCCAATGAGTGGATCGATACCGTTCCGGAAGAAGAAACCTCCAGCCGGCGTTAACTTGTGCCCCAACTTTAAGAACTATTTGCTGTGTATAATTTGCGCCTTTAGATGGCCCTCTACTTGCCCCGAATATAAACGTAGCCCGGCCAGAAGTCGGCTGCGTAAAGGAGATTTGAGAAGATGAATACTTACTTAAAAACACTTGCGATAGCAGCAGTCGTCGGTTTCGGAAGCATGGGCTCCGCAGTGGCGGACCAATGGGATAAAAAAACCACCATCACGATAGATGAAGCCGTGCAACTGCCAACCGCTACGCTGCAACCCGGTACTTATGTGATCAGGCTGCTGTCGAGTCCAGCTGCTGATCGCCACACCGTCCAGTTCTTCGATAAAGATGAAAAACACGTGATTGCGACCATTGAAGCGATTCCCAATGAACGCGTGCGTCCCACTGGGAAAAGTGTCTTCGCGTTCTGGGAAACTCCTGCCGGACAGCCTAAAGCTCTCCGCGCCTGGTTCTATCCCGGCGACAACTTCGGTCAGGAATTCGCATATCCGAAGGATGAAGCCGCTCGCATCAGCGCCCGCAATAATAACGTGAAGGTGCCGGAAACGAGTGAAAAGACCGCTGATGTAAGCGCGCAAAACGATGGCGGCGCGCAAAACAATTTGGGCGCTCAGAATGACCGGTACGCTCAAAATAGCGCGTCGTCTACGCCCGCGGCGCAGGTAACTTCTACGGAGCCTTCGACGGCTCAAGCGGCTACCGCCTCTGAACCTGCAACGCAGTCGGCGCCGGTGGAAGTAGCGCAGGCCCGGCAACCGGCTCCCGCGGCCTCTGACAATAACAGCGATGCCCAACGCGTAAATTCCACGCCAGCCCCCGCGGCGACGGACACGCTTCCGCGGACGGCATCCAACATGCCCCTGTTTGCCCTCATCGGGATCATTTCGATGGTGGCCGCGTTAGGTCTTAAATTTGCCTACAATCGCAGCTAAATGTTTCGCTTCGCCGTTTTTGTAGCGTTGACATTCTCGGCTCTTCCGGCGCAGGAAGCCCCTCCGCCGGGTGAGCCGGGATTCACTTTGTACGCCGCAAGCCAGCTCGTGGTGCTCAACGTCGCCGTTCAGGATAAACGCGGTTCAAACATTAGAGGCCTCAAGGAACAGGACTTCAAAATTTTTGAAGATGGTCACCCGCAACCCATAAAACAGTTCGCCCCCGAGGATCGCCCCGTAACCCTCGGCATCATCGTCGACAACAGCGGCAGTATGCGCAGCCGCCAGCCCGAAGTTGTTACCGCCGCCTTGGCTTTCGTTCGTGCCAGCAACCCCCAGGACGAAACGTTTGTTGTGAATTTCAACGATCGCGCCTTCGAAGGACTCCCGCCCGCCATCTCTTTTTCGAACGATCCGCAGGAATTACGCGCGGCGCTTTTAGGTCCCACCCCCGACGGCAGAACAGCCCTCTACGATGCCTTGGTTTTGGCGGCCGATCACCTCCGAAAAGGCAAGTGGGAAAATAAAGCATTGCTGCTCATCAGCGATGGCGGCGATAACAACAGCAATCACACGTTTGCTGACGCCATTCACGCCCTCCAAACGTCGGGTGCCACAGTTTATTCGATTGCCCTTTATGATCCCGATGAGCGGGAGCATAATCTCGGCGTCCTGCATCGCCTGTCCACCATGAGCGGCGGCGAAGCCTTTGAGCCGAAGGATATTTCCGAGATTGCCCCGCTATGCTTGCGGATCGCCGCCGACATCCGCGCCAGCTACACGCTGGCGTATACGCCCCCAGCCATCGATAGCCACCCGGCCCCACGCAAGGTTAAAGTGTCCGTAAATGCCCCAACTCTCGGCAAACCCATCGTTCGCACGCGGACCAGTTATGTTTTAGAAGCGCGTTAGCGCAGCTCCTGCACCACCAACTGCAATTTTTGCGACACGCTTTCAGTTCGTCGCGACCCAACAGGCGTTGCTTCATCCAGCGCGGAGCAATGCAGTTCGAAGACACTCCTGATTTTTTCCGCAATCGTATCAACCGTGTACGTGCGTCGTGCGCCAGGTGTTGCCAAATGAGGGGCACTGGTGTTCGCCGCAAGGATCGCATGCGCCGCCATATAGGACGCCCTTTCAAGCTGCTTTCCGTTCATTGCAAAAACTCCTCGATGTGAATATTGCACTTCACATGCCACCGACCGAAACAGACGCGCCCCCGTAAGATCTAATTCACAAGGGGCGTAACGGTATGCGCACATTATTCTTAGCTCTAGCAGCGACCGTCAGCGGCCTCGCGCAAACGAACGATTTGGTCCCAGCGAATCCGTCCAGCGCAGCTAGTTCCATTCCGTCGCCGCCCCCCGCGTTCACGGCGCACGATCGCTTTCGTTGGGTTGTCCTCACGACCGTGGGGCCGAAAAACCTTGCCGCCGGCGTCTTCGTAGCTGGCTTTAAAACCTGGCGCGACAACCCGGAGGATTACTCCACGCATTGGGACGGATTTGCCCACCGCTATGCCGACCGCCTTGCTGCGGGCGGCACCAGCCATCTCTTTGAAGCAGGCTTCGGCAGCCTATGGGGAGAAGATCCGCGCTACTTCCGCGCCGCCTCCGGACAACAACTATCCATGCGGATTGGCCACGTAGTGAAAATGGCCTTCGTGACGCACAATCGCAGCGGGGATCCGCAGCTCGCCTACGCGCGCTACTTAGCCGTGCCCGCCGGTATTGTTGTGTCCAACACCTGGGAGCCGGATTCGCCCAACACCCGCGGCCGCCTATCCGCTCAGGTCGGTCTGGCGTTCCTGAGCCGCATCGTCAGCAATGCCTTTACGGAGTTCACGCCGGACATTCGCCAGCGCTTCACGCACAATCGCAGCGCAGGCGGAGATTAGCAGATTGGCGGAAACAATCGCACGCCCTCGGGCTCTAACGATGGAGGACTCAAAAATGAAAATTCAAGCAGCAGTCTTGGCT
>JALYJH010000347.1 GCA_030775415.1 Acidobacteriota bacterium
CGGAGATCGACGAAAAGCCCGGCACCTACCGCGTTCTCGTCGGGCCCATTACTGACACCACCGCCAATAAAATGCGCGCCGACCTGCAAGGCGCTGGCTTCCCCGGCAACGCCGCCATCCGCCGGACGTTTTAGTGAACCTCTGCCTGTCGCTCGCGTCCGCGCTTCTGCTCATCCTCCTGTTCCCCGGTTTCAACCTCACCTGGCTAGCCCCCATTGCGCTCGCTCCCATCCTCGTCGCCTGCGCCCGCGAGCGTTCCTGGAAACGCCGTTGGTTTTACGGGTGGGCCGCGGGAGCGCTCTTCTGGTGCGGAGTCTGCCCCTGGATCGAATTCGTGATGGAAGTGCACGGCGGCATGGGCCGCGCCGGTGGCTGGGGAACGTTCCTCCTATTCGGCCTCTACAAAGGCCTCCACATGGCCGTCTTCGCCACGGTGGCCGGATTCCTGATGCCGCGCTGCTATGCCATCCCCGCCATCGCCGCCCTGTGGACCGGCATCGAGCGCACCCACGGCTTCTTCGGCTTCGCGTGGCTCGACTTAGGCAACGCCGGAATCAACATGCCCCTGCCCATGCGCCTCGCGCCCATCACCGGCGTCTACGGATTGTCTTTCGTATTCGCGATGCTGGCCTGCGCCGTAGCGTCCATCTTCGTCCGCCGCCCTAGCCGCGAATTTCTCTGGCTGGCAGCGCTCCTGGCGTTGCTCATGCTCCCCCCCGGCCCACGCCCCCAGCCCGCTTCGCGCAAAGCCCTCCTGGTGCAGCCCAACATCGACACGGAAATGCAGTGGACCGAAGACAACTTGCGCGACCTCGAGCAGCGCATGGCTCGGCTCTCCCGCACCAGCGGCGCCGACATGATCCTGTGGCCCGAGGTCCCCGCGCCCTTCTACCTCAACGAAGCCCCCTTCCGCGATTACACAGCGCAAGTAGCCCAAGCCGCGCAAACTCCCCTGCTGTTCGGCGCCGTAGGCTTCACCCCGCAAAAAGAGCCTCTGAACTCAGCGGAAATGCTCGACTCCTCCGGCAGAGCCATCGACCGCTACGACAAAATCAACTTGGTTCCCTTCGGCGAATTCATCCCGCCGCTGTTCGGCTGGGTGAACAAGATCACTAAGGAGATCGGCGACTTCGTCCCCGGCGATCGCGTAGTCACGTTCCCCGTGGGCGAACACACGCTCGGAGCCTTCATCTGTTACGAGTCCGCGTTTCCAGACCTGGTCCGTCAATTCACCCGCTCCGGCGCCGAAGTGCTGGTGAATCTGTCGAACGACGGCTACTTCGGCAACAGCGCTGCCCACGCCCAGCATTTAGAAATCGTCCGCATGCGCGCCGCCGAAAACCGCCGCTGGATTCTGCGCGCCACCAATGACGGCATCAGCGCCTCCATTGACCCCCGCGGCCGCGTGCGCGAGCGCATGCCCTCCTTCACCCAGACTGCCGCCATGCTGCCCTTCGCTTACGAAACCGCGCAGACCCCCTACACCCGCTACGGCGATTGGTTCGCCTGGACCTGCTTCGCGTGCGGCTTCCTTATGAGTGCCGTATCACTAACACATCGCCGTCCTTGACGATATACTCTTTCCCCTCCAGCCGCAGCAGCCCCTTTTCCTTGACTCCCGGATATCCGTCGTGATCCAGTAGCGCCTGCCAGTTCACTACCTCGGCGCGAATAAACTTCTTCTCGAAATCGCTGTGGATCGCCCCTGCCGCATTTACCGCCCTGCTTTGAATCGGAATGGTCCAGGCCCGCACCTCCGTCTCGCCGGCGGTCAAAAACGACATCAGGCCGAGCAGTGAATAAGTAGCCGTGATCAGCCGCTCCATCCCGGACTCCTGCAGTCCGTAGCTGGACAACAATTCCTTAGCCTCTTCCGGCTTGAGCTCCGCCAACTCCGCCTCGATCTGACCGCAGATCGCGGTCACTGCCGTATTCTTCCGCCCCGCAAACGGACCCTTACGATACTCCTCCTCCACCTCATGCAGCCGCCCCGCATCTTTTTCCCCCAGATTCAACACGCATAACATCGGCTTCTGCGATAAAAATTGAAATCCGCGAATCCGCTTCTCGTCCTCCGCGCTATACTCCAACCCGCGCAGCGGGCGATTCGCCTCCAGTTCTGCCTTCAGCCGCTCGAGTAATGCAAACTCCTGATCCAGCTCCGGACTCCGGATCTTCTTGCGGTCTTTATCGACGCGCTCCATGCGCTTCTCCACTACCACCAAATCGCTGAGCATCAACTCGACTTCCACATCCTCAAAATCCCGCAGCGGATCGACTGACCCCTTCTCGTGTGGGACGGTATCGCTCTCAAACACTCGCAGCACATGCGCCAGCGCGTCCGCCACCCGCAGACTCGCCAGATAACTCGGATCCCGCAGCGCCTCCTTCGATATGGACGGAAAATCGAAATACTCGACCGTGGCGTATGTGATCTTAGGAGGCTGATACAGCTTCGCCAGCGCATCCACCCGCGCATCGGGAACCTTCGTGATCCCCACCCGCGCCTCCAGAGACCCCATGCGCGCCGCGCTCTCATGCACGCCCGTCAAGATCGTGAACAAACTAGTCTTGCCTACCATAGGCAGGCCGATAATGGCTGTCTTCATTGTGTATTTAAATGTGTCTTTCGCTAAAGTGGAACGTCCACCAGCGTGAGAATTTCTTCCAGAATTTTTTCGGCCGCGCCTGCCCAGCGCTGCCCCGCCGCCGCGCGCGTGCTCAAGAGAACGCGGTGCGCAAACACCGGAACCACCATGCGCTTGACGTCGTCCGGCGTAACGTAATCCCGCCCCTCCACCGCCGCCAGCGCCTGCGAAGCCCGGAACAACGCTTGCGCTCCCCGCGGACTCACGCCCATCGCTAAGGATTCGTGTTCGCGCGTATGCTTTACAATCGCCAGCATGTAATCCACTAACGCCTCATCGACGGCCACATGCCCCACCGTCTCCTGCAGATGCAGCAAGTCGTCACTGGATATTACCGGTCTGACTTTGTCCAAAGCCGGCTCCGCGCTGTGCCGCAGAATCTGCCGCTCCGCCCCTTGATCCGGATACCCAATGCGGATCCGCATCAAAAACCGGTCAAGCTGCGACTCCGGCAATGGATAAGTGCCGTGATGCTCCACCGGATTCTGCGTGGCGATCACCATGAACGGCTGCGCCAGCGGCCACGACCGCCCGTCGATCGTTACCTGCCCCTCGTTCATCGCCTCCAGCAGCGCCGATTGCGTCTTCGGAGTCGCCCGGTTAATCTCATCCGCCAACAGAAAATGTGTGAAAACGGGTCCGGGTTTAAATTCGAAACCTTCACTATGCGCGTTGTAAATAGTGACGCCCAGCACATCGCTGGGCAGCATATCGGATGTGAACTGTAGGCGGTGAAAATTAGAATCCACACTCCGCGCCAGCGCCTGCGCTAAAGTAGTCTTCCCCACCCCCGGCACATCCTCGATCAGAAGATGCCCCCGCGCCAGTAAACACGCCAGCGACAGCCTGAGCACTTCCGGCTTCCCGCGAATCGCCTCCCCCAAAACCGATTCGATTTCAACCAGCTTCGACAGGGGAACCGGCGGCGTGTAAAGAGAGTCGCGCACTCATACTCATGATATCCGATGCGCTGCGTGGCAGTTGCAAAATCCTGTTACTATTCCCAGGTGGGCGGGGGCCTCCGGCACTAGGGTTCTTCAAAATCCCGCCGGCTATTCCAGATTCATATCCAGCACTTGAAACTGGAACCGCTCCGGCGGCAGCGAACTAACCGGAGTCGGACTCATCTGCGACCATGCATGATAAGCGCTGTTCGCCACCGTCGAGTTCAAATAAAAAAGAAACTGGTTGGAGAAGCAATTCAAAGGCGGAGGCTGACGGAACGTCAAACGCATCCCCATGGCTTTCTCGATGCCCACTCCGCCGGTCTCGACAGATTTGTCTTCCAGCAGCATCACGAAGCTCGACCGTCCCGCGTGCGGCCACAAATCCGCCCGCAAAAGATTACGCAGATCCACCCG
>JALYJH010000348.1 GCA_030775415.1 Acidobacteriota bacterium
GCCCTGGACATCCAGCTTCCAGGTGTCCGCGAGACCCGCGCCGTTTACGTCGGCTCTTTCGATGATCGTTTTGGTAGCGACGCGCTGAGCGCCGCTGCTTTGCGCCTGCCTGACATCAATTTCATCCTCATCGGGCCCGGCTCGGATCGTGCTGCGATGACCATCGAGCTGAGCAACATCACGTCATTGGGTCCGGTCGCCTATGCAAAGCTTCCGGCAATTCTGGCGCAGTGCTCGGTGGGATTGCTGCCGCTCTCGAGACATGCTGCGAATGCAGGGAGAAGCCCGATGAAACTGTACGAGTATGCTGCGGCCGGCCTTACGGTTGCCGCTACGAATACCCCGGAGCTGAGCCGGCGCGCGCTGTCGACCCTCTCGCTATCGGAGGATGATCTCGGATATGAAGCGGCAGTCCGGCGGGCCTTCAGGCAGGCGGCGGACACCGCTTTAGTCGAACTCGGCCGTCAGGAGGCGGCGCGTGAAAGCTGGGCGTCCAAAACGACCCATCTTTTGGATATTCTACAGGCCAGTCGGCCATATGGGCTTCCGGCGCACGAGCAATCGCACGGGTATATAACGGATCCACGCAGTCTGTAAGAGCACGGATAAATCGATGTCGGTAACTTGGTTCGCGCCCCTATTCTTATGTCTGTTCGTCTGGGCTTGCCGAGGCGAGCGTCAGTGGGTGGCCGCCACCGTGGTTGCGACTTTTTTTCAGGCGGCATCGCCGATATTGTTCGTCGCAGGTGGGCGTAATATCGGAATGCAACCTGCCTATCTGTTGCTGCCGGTCGGATTGACACAATTCTTCATGCATGCATTCCGGCCGCGCGCAGAGTTTGCCACTCGGTTTCGACTCAACGGATCTCATCTTTTCATGCTGGGCTTGACGGTAATTTCTGTCGTAGGAGCGTTCATGCTGCCGCGAGTATTCGGCGGCTTCGCGCACGTGATGACTCCTCGAGGGGCAGCCCGCGTGGTGCTGCATGGGAGCAGCGGGAACATGATTCAAGCGATGTATGTAATCTCCAATTTCGTCCTTTTCGCCCTCGTAGCCGCGGCGGTTCATCGTGGCGCAGTGACGGCATCGCAATGCATTCGCTACCTGGCGGTCGGGACAACCATGGCCGCGGGCCTGGGTATTTACCAAGTCGTGTGCAATTTCGTGCATCTACCGTGGCCGGATATGGTGATCAATTCAAATCTCGGTGTTGCACAGTTATTCAATCAGAAAGCATTTGGCTCAGCCAGACGCATGTCTTCCACATTCCTCGAGCCCAGCATGTTTGCAATGCATTTTTTGGGGATGTTCGCGTTATTCAATTTGGGCATGCATGCATGGAAAATCGGCACCGTCGTTCTTTTGTGCCTGCTGGTGTCTACGTCAGCCACCGCTTATGCTGGGCTTTTGGCCCTGATGGGTGTATGGATTGCATTTCATATTGGGCGCCACGGCCTTGGCATGGGAACGGCCGTGTCATTGTGTCTTGCGGCATCTCTCATCGTTGCCATCCTGATAGCAATGTCGTTCGGGTACCATGATTTGAGCGGCTCGAATTACGTCAGTCAAAAGTTATCATCGTCATCCGGTCAAATGCGCATAAAAGAGGATATGCTGGCGTTGCATACGTTTGTTGAATCATGGGGTTTGGGTGTTGGCGTCGGCAGTACTCGAGCGTCCAGCCTCATTACTACTTTCTTGGCCAGTACGGGTATTCTTGGGCTCGTCTGCCTGTTCGGCTTTTTTGGATCGTTGATATTCAAGGCGCTTGCAGCCGACGTTAGAGAAGTACGAGCGCTCGGGTTGGCGCTCACCGCCTTGTTCGTAGGCTGGCTCATTAGCGTGCCGGACCTGGCGATGCCAATGATCTGGACGATCTGCGGAATAATCAGCGGCTCCCTATCCCGAGTCGCGCAGCGCACCCCGCAATTCCAAGATCTCCCGCAAACGCCGATTCTAAGGGTCGTTTAACTCGGCACGCGAGCGGTCGTGAGCTGTATGTCGGTCCGTATGTTCATCTCCACGAGAGGCTTGTGAGAGCACCCATTGCCATCAACGGAAGATTCCTCACGAGGCCAGCCACGGGGGTCGATCGTTTTGCGCTGGAGTTGCTGCGTGCATGGTCGCCAAGATACGCTGTCAGCGGAGCCACGCGCGTGGTCTTGCCGGCAAATTCGCAAGTGAGCAGCGTCGAGGGCGTGGCTCTTCCGTTTCAAAAGGTGGGCTCCCTCAAGGGGCATGCGTGGGAGCAGATGGAGTTACCGCGCCACTGCCGTGAAGATTTGCTGCTGAATCTATGCAACACAGGCCCTGTGTTGCATAGATCGCAGTTGGTGGTACTGCACGACGCCGGAGTGAATGCCATGCGCTCTTCCTATAAATGGACATTTCGAACGTGGCAGACTTTCCTCATAGGATCGCTGATGCGCCGGGCGAACATAGTAGCGACGGTTTCAAAATTTTCAGCCTCCGAACTGATTCGTTGGTTCCCTGGCATCGGGAGAAGCATCGAAATCATCCCCGAAAGCGGAGAACATATATTGGATGTCCCCGCGGACCACGCTATCTTGCAGCGCCTCCAGTTGAGCGATGAGCGCTTCGTCCTCGCTGTCGGCAGTCGCAGCCCGAATAAGAACTTTTCAGCCATCGTAAGCGCGGCCGCTCTCTTGGCCGATATGAACATCAAGATAGTTGCGGTGGGCGGAAGCAATAGTCGGATTTTTTCCGGTGTGGAGCTCGCGGCAAAAAACCTGATCCTAGCCGGCTACGTCACGGACGGCGAATTACGTTCGCTGTACGAGAACGCCCAATGCTTCGTATTCCCCTCATTCTACGAGGGATTCGGTTTGCCTCCTCTCGAGGCCATGCACTGTGGTTGTCCGACCCTCGTTTCGAATCGATCGGCGATGCCGGAAGTATGCGGTGAGGCATCGCTTTATTTCGAACCGGACGACCCGGCGGATATCGCGCGGCAACTCCGTCGCGTGCTTTCTTCGGGTACCTTACGTTCGGAGATGCGGGAAGCGGGTTTTATCCGGATCAAGCCTTTCACCTGGAGTAGGGCGGCCGATCAGCTTGACTCGCTCCTTACGTAGTGATTGACGTTATAGTAATTGCAGGAAATCGATATGACAAAATCCAAAGGCTACCTGCATTCTTGGGTACGCGTTGACGGACAGGGTCGGTCAATCGTGAACCGCCCGCATTTTGTAGCGCTAATCCTCGGATATATGGGTCTGGCGTGGATCTCGCCGGTGGTGGCCGCCGCGGTTCACCAGCCGGAGGAGGGGGATTTCTTCGATGCGTTTGCAACCGAGCAATTGGCGTACGACGACAACCTTTTTCGCCTGCCATCCGGTCCTCAGTATCTGGACAGCCTCGTTGGACCGGGCGCATCTCGTACCGATCGAATCAACAGCATTCTGGCCGGATTGGAGGGGCAGTGGACTTTTGGAAGACAGGGAATTGTGCTCGACGCGCATGCCGGCAACAACCGCTACCGTGATAACGGGAGGCTGGACAATACATCCGGTGCCGCCAACCTGATGTGGGATTGGCGGGCGGGCCGGCTGTGGACGGGCCAGGTCGGCGCCGTCTACGGCCGAAGTCTGGCGAGTTTTCAAAACACGTTTGTCTATGGCCGGGACCTGGTGGACACGATTCAATACTACGCGAATGCGGCCGGCCAGTTCGGTCCCCACTGGATGCTTTTCGGCGGCGTCGTCGAGAGACGCGCGAGCAATAGCCTGGAAACACAAAAGGGGAACGACTTTCGCGGCAACTCAGGAAATATCGGCGTGCGCTACGTGGCATCGAGCGAGACGACACTGGCCTTGAATTACGAGTATGCAACCGGCGATTATCCACGCGAATCCGTCGTGACATTTCAGGGTCAACCGTTCAACCGCACCTATAGATCCAACACCGCACGCTTTCTAGCCAGTATCCCGATCGGTGCCAAGAGCGTACTGGAAGCGAGCGTGGGATATCAAAAG
>JALYJH010000349.1 GCA_030775415.1 Acidobacteriota bacterium
CGCCATCAGCGCCGACGACAAGGACAACCTCATCGCCTACCTGAAGACGCTCTAGCCCACACCACATCCCCCGCGCGCGCTTTAAAGTGCGCGAGCCCCAACGTCAATGCTAAAGTAGTTGAAGTCCTTCCTATCGGGTCCCCATCGTCTAGTCGGCCTAGGACATCGCCCTTTCACGGCGGTAACGAGGGTTCGAATCCCTCTGGGGACGCCAAATCTTCTCCAACCGTTCAACCTGGTAACATCGTGCTCGTATGAGTGTAGTTCGACGGTGCGCACCGTTCCTAGCCCTATGTGCCTGCCTTGCCTTTGCTCAGGGTCAAACTGGAATCCTCACTGGCAAACTTATCGACATCACTGGGGCGGGAATTGCGAACGCTCCGGTTGAGCTCACATCTGAACCGATCACAGATCAGCGCATTGTCTCTTACACAAACGGCGACGGCGATTTCAAGTTTTCGAATCTGCCAACAGGAAATTACATCCTAAGGTCGCGAGCGCCTGGATTCCAGTTTTTGACTATCAAAAGCGTTGCAATTGAAGATGGTGAAGAGAGAAAATTACCACCCGTACAACTTGAGATTGGGTTCTGTGGTGGGCGACGAGCCATCGACTATATGCGTTTTCAATATCCACAAACGAACACTGGAGGCCTGGGTGGCAGAGTTCTAGTAGATGAAGGTCCACTCAAGGGCAATTCCCAGCCAGTCGCTGATGCTGAAGTGAAGCTATTGTGCAGCAAGGGCGGTGTCTGCGCCACAGCCAAAACGGACCATGATGGTGCGTTCTCGTTCTCGAAGATATATCCCGGCGACGCTTCGCTACTAGTCAGTCATCCGGGATTTTACCCACACGATAAGACGGGATTCAGAATTGAAAGTGGGCGGGAATTGACTTACTACCCGATTTATTTGGAGAAGTGTTCGCGTGGAAACTGCAACCCGGCAAGGCGTCCGAGAAAAGTCTTAATCTGCGAATAAGGCCGAGATATAAACGCTCGTAGGTGGCTTTGGATAGTGTGCAGTCACGTTACAGAAACGATGACGATGGCCTAGCCTCAACTCCTCACCAGGAAGCAATGGCCTTCAATCGGCCATTAGCTGGTTCCCAACTTGCAGCTATTAGGGACGCCACCATGCCCTGCGACTATTCCAGCGGTTGCTGGATCAAACGGATTCAAGTGAGCACCGGTACCGGTACTTTTGCCGCTATGCACTGGGTGGAATAGGGGTCGCGTCCGAGGCAATCAGTGTTAAAATAATTCCGTTTCGAAGCCAAATGGAAATTTCGGTTAAAACGGAGGATAGTGTATGAAACGAGTCCTTTGCGCTCTCTCGGGCGTAGTTGCCTTCTTCGCTGTTTCGCACATCGCAAGCGCGAATACGATCAACGTCTCAACGGGTCAGGATGGCTCGGGCAATATTTTGGCATCAGGAAACCAGACCGACGCCAATTGGACGGTGACTGGCGCGGATTCCGAGACAGGAACTAACGCGGCGAAAACCGTCTTTCCGAGTAACGTTGATTTCTGTACCGCTGCTAACTCGTGCGCGCCGGCGTGGGTTGCGAACAATTCATCGTCCGATTGGATCGCATTTAATCCGAATTCCACCGCGAATGGGGCCGCTACCTACACGACAACTTTCAATTTGACCGGTGCGGATCTATCGACGGCATCTCTCTCCGGATTCTGGTCGATTGACGATCAGGGAACCCTGATTCTGAACGGACATGTGATCGGAACGCTGTCTTCTTCAAGCCAGCCGTGGACGCTTCTGAATGCTTTTTCGGTGGCTACGGGGAGCTCCGATTTCGTCGCGGGCATTAACACCCTCACGATGCAAATCACCTCTTCCGATAACTTCGAAGAGGGAGTACGATTGAACGGCACCGTGTCTTTCACTCCCGCGACCGCCACGCCGGAGCCCTCCTCTTTCCTGTTGTGTGTGTCCGGCGCGATGGTCTTGGCCGCCGCACTTCGTCGAAAGAAACTGAGCGGAATCCGCACGCCAGACCGATTAGATTCTTAGTTCATTTCAGTAATTGTCGAAATGACTTATTTGTGAGGGCACTTGCCCATCAAGGGCCCGGGTTCGGGCTTGCTACGCCAGATCCCCCAACGATCCCCAGCGCCAGGTCGAGCACCAGCCCCTCGCCGCGCTTTTGACGATCTTACTGCCGAATTCCCGGAGCGCTTGGCTTCAGCCCGTCTTCCCCTTCCGCACATAGCCACCGATGTAAGGAAACACATCATCCGCTTTAGACGCCCCTCTGTGATACCAATCCTCCACAATCTGCGCCTGCTGTTCTGGATTGAAGCTCCCCCAAGCCGCCAGTGGACTGCTGATTTTATAAGCGTACGCACCAGTGCGCCCGCTAAAGCCGCCACTCGTCGACATTCCCATGCATTGCGCCGCCAGCGCGCCTAATGTCGCCGACAAAGCGAACAC
The DNA here is from genome assembly GCA_030775415.1 of Acidobacteriota bacterium. Lineage (GTDB taxonomy): Bacteria > Acidobacteriota > Terriglobia > Bryobacterales > Bryobacteraceae > Palsa-187. Next base: position 2,451 of record JALYJH010000349.1, read on the forward strand.
GCTGTTCTTGCCCTGCCAGACATGCGTCATCTCATGCACCAGCAAATCCTTTCCCCACGCGGTGATCGTCAGATCGGGATAATACTTCGGTCCGACGTTCATGACGAATCCCGCATTCCCGATACTGGCCCCATATCCGGCGGCCAGCGCCAACGGAATTCGCGGCGCCAGCGCGGGCAACAACGGATTCGCAATGCCCGCCGCCAGCAGCGCCGATGAAATCACCGACGTCGGCACGGTGAAGGGTACGTTGTGCAGGCCAATCCCGTCAGCAACGAATACCCGAAATTGAAAAGGAAGAGTCGGTCCGAAGACCGTATTGACGATGGACCACTCCGCCGCACTCAGATGCCTGAAATTCGTGGGCAGGATAACACCGGCGATACTCATATGAAAGAACTCCCGCTATGCTTGCCCCGCGGCCCCCAGCCTCAGCGCTCGTGAGCTTATCAAAACAATAATAGGGAGGTCAAGGCTTTGCCGCGCTGAGAAACACTACGGCCGCCGCTTCGATCTAAGGGCAAAGGAGTCATACATGTCCCAGGAACTAACCGGCAAGCGCGTGGCCATTCTGGTCACCGATGGTTTTGAACAAGTTGAGATGACGGCCCCGCGAAAGGCTCTGGAGGACGCCGGAGCCGTCACCACGCTCATTTCTCCCAAGTCTGGCCAGGTGCAGGGTTGGAATCATCAGGATAAAGGCGATCGCTTTCCCGTCGACCAGGATTTGCAGTCCGCCAATGCCAATGACTACGACGCCCTTCTGCTTCCTGGAGGCGTAGCCAATCCCGACCAGCTCCGCATGATTCCCCAGGCCGTCCAGTTCGCGAAGAGTTTTTTCACCGCGCACAAGCCTGTAGCCGCCATCTGTCACGGCCCCTGGCTGCTAGCCGAAGCCGGCGTCGTGCGCGGGCACCAAATGACCTCCTGGCCGTCGCTCAAGACTGACTTAACCAACGCCGGCGCCAAGTGGCAGGACAGCCAAGTCGTAGTGGATCGCGGCCTCGTCACCAGCCGCAAGCCCGACGACATTCCCGCCTTCAACCAGAAAATGATTGAAGCATTCAGCCAGCAGCACGTCCACGCCTGATGCGCATCACAATTTCGCACAACCAAGGCCGCCAGCAGATGATCCAAAGTGTGGACCGTGCTTTCGACGAAGTATTCAAAGGTGTCGCGCAGGTTCCCATCACAATAGTGAATCAGCAAAAATCCTGGGAAGGTCCGGTGATGACTTTCTCGCTGATCGCGAAGATGGGGTTCATCAGCAATCCCATCAGCGGCACCGTCACGGTGACCGATAGGGATGTCACCTTCGATGCCGATCTCGGTATGCTCGCCAAGCTCATACCCGCGGAGAAGATCCAATCCGCGCTGCAAACTCGCATACGCGGATTGCTGGCATAATCAGTTCCCAGAAACGGGAAAAGGGTGGCATCCGGAAGGACACCACCCTCTTTTACCTATCGCGAACGAATATGCCCGGATTAGTAGCGATTGTTCCGGCGCTGTCCGCCAAAACCACCGCCGCCGCCCTT
>JALYJH010000350.1 GCA_030775415.1 Acidobacteriota bacterium
CGGCGAAAGACGAATTCTTGTAGTCGAAGGGATCGGGCATCGTCGATGGCTGCTGCTTCGGCTTGCCGCCATCCATCTGCGGCTGCCCAGTCTGCGGATCGTTGACCGGCACGGGCGAGGCCTGGAGCAATTTACTGATCACTTTCAGCGTCTTCTCGACCACGTCAGAATTGGTGCTCGTCATGCCGCGAATCTGAAGCAGGCTACTGATACGCGGCGCATTGATCGGGTGAAACAGGCCGAGACTTTCCTGGACTTGCTGCGGGAAGGTGAACTGCTCGCGCAACGAATCAACTTCATCCGCCCGCGATTGCGGCATTGTTTCTTCAGGCTCAACGGTGACCTTCTCCGGTTCGAGCTTGGTCAGGTCAACGACGTGCGGGCCAAAAGAGAACGTGTCATCAGAGGGGACGATCAGATTGCCACTGCCGTACTTTTGCAGCAGGCGCAATGCGATTTCGTGCGTGCCCTTCCAGAAAGAGCACATTTCATCGTAGGAATTGTAAAACTGCTGGAGCGCCTGATTCTTCTTCTGCTGATCCTGCCGCCAGGTGGGCGATGGCTCGCCGCCGCCAAAAGCGGCTTCGAGAACGCCGTCGAGTTCGCGCGAATAATCACGGAAAGTAGCCGCGAGAGACATCATTTCCGGCCCAAACTTGGCCGTCGGTAGCACCGCGAACAGGTTACTGAGGGGAGCGCCGCCAAGCCCGGACTTCGAGAATAAAACCTCCGCGGGATTGGCGGAGTTCGACATGATCGCCTGCCGGTCCACCAGCCGGGGGTCTACGATTGTCTTGGGGATACCCCGCAGAACGGTTTCAATCGCCAAATTAAAAAAATTGTTGATGATTTCGTTGACCGGGATCAGATCATGGCAGATTGGGTCGCCCGTGATTCGGTCATCGGTGCCCGTTTTGCAGACGCGCCAAACGTCTTCGGCTTTTTCCTCAAGGCCATCGACGTACTTCCCGTTGACGAACACCAACCGAATGCCGGTTGGGTACTTTTCGAAAAGGAGTGCCTTCAGCTTGTCATCGGCGAAGTGATACATCGCCGGCGTAAGCCAGGGCCGCGTCCACCACCAGCGATCCTGTCGATACTGCGCCTGTGGATCGTTCTGCGCGATGATGTCATAGGCATCGGCCGCCGTTTCTTGCGAGGGGACCGTTGCGCCGCTGGGCACTTCGTCCTTGATCCCAGCCACCAAATCGCCATAGAGGTTGCGAAGTTTCCCGGAATGCTCCAGTGTTTCGCACACCAGCCATTCGCAATCTTTGATATTGCGGCGATCTTGCGGAGTCGAAACCTCGAAAATGTTGTAGAGGTGCAGTTCCGGCATTCCACGTGGAACTTCGCGCGGGTTCGTGAGCGTGGTCCTCGGAACGGACGCTCCCGTTTCATCGGTCACGTTCTCCGTAACTGCGTCATGGACCGTATCCGAGCCATACTTCTCCGCGTCGGCTACCCAGCACACATGCCCAAATTGCGGGCCGGAACGCCAGATCGTTCTCGCAATGTCCTTCTGGTGCTGCTTCGAATCCCACAGGTCCGTCAGGTACCTGGTGACGGAGCGGCAATCGCGGGCGGCTCTCAGTGCGTCGGGATCGTGCGGGTCCTTGGGGTCAACATTCACGACCGGAGGCCGGCCACCCACAATCGCGACAAACTTCTGCCCATCGCCGCGCATGATATTGAACACGTAACTGAGGGCCTGCGGCTCCTGATTGTTGCGCGAATCGGCTGTAGGCGCTCCCGGAGGGCCTGAGATTGGCACTACCGTCATCCCGTTATTGACGAACTTGAATTTCAGAAACTGCTTTGCCCGCCAGAACAGTTCATTCCGGAGCGCCAAAACCAGTTGCTGCTGGCGGCTCGAATCCACTCGAATGAGGATCTTTTCCTTAACGAGCTTCCACAGCTCCTCGCCAAATGGGCGAAGCGGATCGTTCTGCATCTGCTCGATTGTGTTTTGATCCACGAATTTAGAAGTTAGCGACTAATGCTTCCAGGTCTTCGACTGGCATCGGAAGATATTCGCCGTTCGCTGCCCGTTGGCGCGCTTCGGCTAGAAAATCCTGCTTGGCCCGGTTCACCAAGTCAATGCCCTGCGAGCGCGCGGGACCAGGCTGGAGAGCCTTTGTTTCATCGAACTCGGGCATTCCGGGCGTGTCGGCGTATGTTTTGACGCCATATTCTTTCTGCGAGGCGCAGTTCGCCTGGAAGCGGAGCGCGAACCGTTCATTTTCGAGGGCCTTCACCATCTGGTCGCGGAGGAACGTATTTTCGGTCTGTAGATGCGCGTTCCCTAGTTCGAGCGCGAGGCGCGCGCGCTCGCTTTCCGTGGCGGCGCGCTGCAATTCTGCGATACGCGCCGAGTATTGCCAAGGCCAGGTCACCTAATCGTTTATCCCCGGCCCCGCCTTAAATCTGGCCCCGCGTTGCTCCAGCATTACTGCGCGGCTCACTGGGCTCCCCCTTGCGGCGGCATCGACTGAGGCGGTGCGCCTTGGCCACCACCGGGCATTGGAGCGCCGCCGCCCTCATCGCCATCCTGATCGTCTTCGCCCTTCATGTCGAACAGATCGCAGCCAGCACCGGGTTCCGTCTGGCCGCCATTCACGCCCAGCTTGCAGACGCTATTGCCGTCGAAGTGTTCGCACTGAAAGCATTCGCTGTCCGAGGAGCGATAATGGGCCTGCGCGACATCCTTCGAGGGCGGCGTGGGACCGCCGGCTCCGGGGCTGGACGTCGGCGCAGCGCCGCTTTCAACGCTCGGCGGGGTACCTAATTCAGATGGGTTCATGAATTTCCTTGGTAACACTCAGCAAAATTGATAAAATTGGCCATGGACTGCAAGGCTGGACACCCTCTAGACGCAGAAAATAGCTATGTTCGCCCAGGGCGCGGGCCGCAATGCAAGGAGTGTCGTCTTCAGGCAACTAGAGAATGGCGGGCGCGCGGTGGAACGCCAAAGGTTAGACCAACCCCGCTGGGGAGACTTGCCGAGCGGTGTGAAGTATCGAGCACGCTTTTCTGGAATGGCACGGCGTGCGTCATTTGGACCGGGCCGGTTAACGACCATGGATATGGCGTTTTTAACGCTAACGGAAAATCCCATCTCGCGCACCGTTTTTCCTATGAAGCCAAAGTGCGGCAGGTTCCGGATGGCCTGGAGTTGGACCATTTGTGCCGAGTTCGTCGGTGCGTGAACGAAGATCATCTTGAGCCCGTGACCAATGCGGAGAACGTACGAAGAGGTGATGCTGGTAAATTTCACAGCGCCAAGGCCCATTGCCCGCAACGACATCCTTATGCTGGGGACAATCTCATCGTTAAAGACGGGAAACGCCAATGCCGAGCCTGCCGGATACTCGCAGACAAAGTGCGATATGAGCGCATAAAGTTGATTACTGGACGGCAAGGTTCCCCCTCCCCGCAAAGCGCCCAAGCCGGATAGGCTTGTTCTCGGCTTGCCCAAACTTTGCCTCTGCCTGCAGACGCATTATGTGCGCAGACGTGAGGTCCATTTCTCGACCGGCAAACGCCTCCTGGATTTGTTGCCCCACGAAATAAGCTAGAGGGACTGAATTTTGCTGGTTGCGGTGCGCGGCGCATCCGTAAGCTAAACTGTCTACGAAATCGTCGCCATCTACCTTCAGCATTTTTTCAGGGTCTTTGCTGTCGTGGGTCATCTCGCCAATCGTTTCGATCAATCGCTTGCAGCACGAGTGGACCAGGATCTTGGGCAGCACTTCCGCTCGCTGGTTGAAGCCCTGGAGATAGTTTGCTACCAGCGCTTCGCCGTTCGGATTTCCGCGTAACCGTTGGACGATAGCCGCGTCGGGCGCGCCCTGGATCACCACCTGTTCCGTCCTGAGAAGTTCGCGCATATAATCCCAGCCATCGACCGAGTTCTTGTCAGCCCGGCAGATGGTGATTCCATACCCGCGAGTGGACTGCGCACGCCGG
>JALYJH010000351.1 GCA_030775415.1 Acidobacteriota bacterium
GGACTAGGGTTGGGGGCCGCGGTGGGCGTATTGTTCGCCCCGAAATCCGGGTCCGAGACGCGCGATTTTTTAATGTCGAAGGCCAACGAGAGCGCTGATTTGGCGAAGCGGCGGGCACAGGAGTTGAAGGACCAGGCTGCGGAGACGATTGAACGGGGCAAGACTCAGGTGCAGCGTCACAAAGAGAGCTTGTCGGCGGCAGTGGACGCGGGACGCCAGGCGTATCGCGACACGGTGAATCAACCGCTGCCGGAATAGGCGCCGGTCGGGGAGCGATATGGACGAACATACTCTGCTTACGGTAATGACGGTGTTCGTGATCGTCGCGGCGGTGGCGCTGCTGATCCAGGCGGGCATGCTGGTGGGCGTTTTTATAGCAGCGCGCGGTTTGCAGCGAAACGCGCAGCGGTTGACGCCGAAGATCGAGGGAGTGCTGGAGACTTCACGGCAAACGATCGAGCAGAGCCGTAAGCAGATCGCCGACATCACTTCGAAGACCAGCGAAATTCTGGAGACGACGCGGCAGCAGGTGCATCGGATCGACCTGTTCCTGGACGACGCGGCGGCGCGGGCGCGGGTGCAGATGGACCGCGCGGAGATGGTGCTCGACGACGCCATGGTGCGTACGCAGCGCACGGTGGCGGTGGTGGAGGGCGGCATCCTGAAACCGCTGATGCAAGTACAGGGCGTCGCGGCGGGGATTAAGACGGCGTTTTCGTATTTGCTGCGCGGGCGTCCCAATCCGGAAGACGCGCATTCCGACGAAGAGATGTTTATTTAGGCTGTATGGGCGCCAGCGGCGAGCGGGCGCCCTTTAACCACTCCCTCAAACCCAACCTCGGCGGATCGATTACGATAGCTGAGGAGGAACTGTGGCTGCACAACTGGACTGGCCTGGGATCTGGCTCGTGGTCGAGCGGATTGCGGTCACTTACGCGCTAACGGTTCTGATCGGGTGGGACCGCGAGAAAGAAACCCATAGCGCGGGGGTGCGCACTTTTCCTATCGTAGGCATGGCCAGTTGCGGGTACCTGATGATTTTGGGGCCGCATCCGGATTCCGGAGACCAGTCGCGGTTATTGCAGGGGCTGATTACGGGTATCGGGTTTGTGGGGGGCGGGGCGATTTTGAAGGACGGCCCTACGGTAAAGGGGACCGCGACGGCGGCGAGTATCTGGAACGCGGGCGTGATCGGGGCAGCGGTGGCGGTGGGGCGGTACGAAGTCGCGATTATTCTGGCGCTGCTAAATTTGTTTACGCTGCGGGCGCTGTTGCCGCTGAAGACTTGGCTCGATAGCAAGAACAAAATTGAATAGTTAGAGAGGCGCTTTGCGCAGGTCTTGCGCAACTTCTTCACCTAAGCCGGTAAATCCGGCTTGAATTTCACGGGCGCGTTCCAGCGCTGATTCAGCATGGGGCAGGATATTGTGTTCGCCGATGTGCTCGATGAAATCGGCGCGCTGCAACATTTTGGCGGGTTGATCGCGCGCGCCGCAGAGGAGAAGCGTCCGTCCGGACTTCTTCAGGCGCTGCGACAGGAGTTCCAGGGCATGCAGGCCTGTGGCGTCGATGGCGGTCATGTGGCGCAGGCGGAGGATCACGATAGGCGCGTAGCAGTCCAGGTCCGCGGTTTCTTCGAGTAATTTTTCGGTGGAACCGAAGAGGAAGGGGCCGTGGATGCGCAGGATGGTGACGTAGGGCGGCACTTGCTGCCCTTGCAACTGATGCGGCCTGAGATCTTCCACGTCGGCCGGCGAGAGGACTCCCACGGTGGTTGTCTGGGCAACACGGTAGATGTAGAGCAGCGCTGCCAGCGCCATGCCCACTTCGACAGCTACCGTGAGATCGGCCATTACGGTTAGGGCGAAAGTGATGAACCAGACGGAGCGGTCGGCCGCGCCGAGGCGAACTATGGAGCCGATCTCGCGCCACTCGCCCATGTTGTAGGCCACCACGAACAATACGGCGGCGAGTGTCGCCATGGGGACGAAGCGGGCCAGGGGGGCGAGCACCAATACGACTCCCAAGAGCGTTAGGGCGTGGATCATTCCGGCTACGGGAGTTTTCGCGCCGGAACGAATATTGGTGGCGGTGCGGGCGATGGCGCCGGTAACGGGAATACCGCCGAAGAGGGGGCTGGCGATGTTGGCGACGCCTTGGGCTACTAATTCGGCGTTGGAATTGTGGCGGTCGCCACTCATGGAATCGGCGACTACGGCGGAGAGCAGGCTTTCGAGCGCGGCCAGGATGGCTACTGTGAGCGCGGAGGGAAGCAGGGGCAGGATGAGATCGGCGCGGAACTGGGGGATGTGGATGGGCGGGAGGGCGCGGCTGATGCCTCCGAATTTGCTGCCGATGGTTTCGATGGGCAAGTGGAAGAGCGCGGACACGAGGGTGGCGGATAACAACGCGACGATGGAACCGGGGATGCGCGGGAATCGTTTGGGGATGAAGATGATCAGGGCGAGTGAACCGACGCCTACGGCGAGTGCGGGGAGATTGGCGGTGCCGAGGTGATCTCCGAGCGCCCGCATACGCGCGAAGAACTCGCTGGGATTCTCCTTCATTGTCAGGCCGAAGAAATCCTTAATTTGGGTGGAGGCGATCAGCAAGGCAATGCCGTTGGTAAAGCCGATCACGATGGGGCGCGGGATAAAGCGTACGGCGGCGCCGAGGCCGGTGAAGCCGAGGAAGAGCAGAATCACGCCGGCCATCATGGTGACCATGAAGAGTCCGGAGAGGCCGTGTTTGGCGAGGATGCCGGCGACGATGACTACGAAGGCGCCGGTGGGTCCGCCGATCTGGACCTTGGAACCGCCGAGGAACGAGATCAGAAATCCGCCGATGATGGCGGTGTAGAGGCCGGCTTGCGGAGTTACGCCGGAGGCGATGCCGAAGGCCATGGCCATGGGGAGGGCGACCAGGCCGACGGTGAGTCCGGCGATCAGGTCTGAGAAAAAATCACGGCGGCGGTATCCGGGGAGCGTGGTCCACAGCTTTGGCTTCCAGGGGGAGTAGGAAGCGAGTAGGTGGGAGACGACGGACAATTAAAACTATTATATCGGCGGTGGTTAAAAAATAGGGACGGAGCTCTTTTTGGGGGTGGTTTCAATACGGTATTGGGACTGAGTGCAAAAAGAGGCTCCGTCCCTATTTTTAGAGGACGTCGGCGAAGCCGCGTTTTAGGTGGCGGAAGAAGAGGCCGCCCAGGATGAATACGGCGCAGGAATAGGCGGCTAGCACTGCTAGTTCCTGCCAGGCGGGCCATTGGGCGGTGAGCAGGCGGTAGCGGTAGGCGCGGACGACGGAGGTCATGGGATTGAGGCGGATGAGGCTTTTGAACGGCTCGGGGATGCGGTCCTCGCTAATCATGATGGGGGTGAACCAGAACCAGAGGGTCATGACGACGGCGAGGATCTGCACGGTGTCGCGCAGGTAGACCTGGAGGCTGGAGACAAACCAACCGACTCCCACGGCGAAGAGGCCGATAAAGACCATGTATAGAGGCAGCAGCAGGACCATGGGGCTAATGGATTTCAGGACGATGGCTGAGGCGGCGACTACCAGCAGTAGGGCAATGAGGTGGTGGATGAGGGACGACAGAAAGATCGAAACCGGGACTACTTCGGCGGGGAAGAGGGTTTTGGTTATCAAGTTGGCGTGTTCCACCATGCTGGGGGCGGAACGGAGGACGGTTTCCTGGAAGAGCAGCCACGGGAGCATTCCGCAGAACAGGAACATGGTGTAGTTCTGGGTTACGGAGCCGGGGGGGAGGGTTGTTTTCAGGCAGATCTGGAAGATGAAGGTCCAGCTGAGGAGAAGGACCAGGGGGTGGACTACTCCCCAAATCCAGCCGGCGGCGGAGCCCACGTAGCGCTGCTGAAAGTCGCGGCGGACGAGCTGGACCACCAGTGAGCGCTGCTGCACTAAATTGCGAAGAAAGTGCCGGCCTGGAATATGCTTCACGA
>JALYJH010000352.1 GCA_030775415.1 Acidobacteriota bacterium
AGTATAGAACGGAATCCGCCGCGCAAGGGGCGGCCAATTGTCATACTGCCCGGAATGATAGTCGCGCGACGTAAAACGCCAAAGATGGTTTCTCGGCTTTTACGGACGAAGTGAAATAAAAAAAACAACCATGACCGCCTGCGGCCATTATTGGCCGGAAACACCCTGCGAGCATGGGTTTTACGGCGAGTGAGTTTGCCGCTTCGCCCGCGAGCGGTGATCTAAGATCAATCGTTACTTCGGTTTCCTCAAAAAGCTTGGGTTCGTTTGGTAATTTCACGCGCCGTAAGCTACGGCTTGGGTGGCAACGGAATTGCACCTTTTCCGCCCGGAACGAGGTGAAATTATGCGTTTTTTATCAAGTGGCATTCTCCTAGGCGGCTTGCTCCTGGGAGCGGCGGCGTGCGACCGGCCGGACACTTCCGAGGACCGGCAGGCGCGGGAAGAAAGAGTGGACGAAGCGGCGCGCAAAGCGGGCGCGGAGGCTTACAAGGCAGCCCAGAAAACAAAAGAAGCTGCGGCGGAGGCCGCCGAGGATTTACGCAAGGCCGGGCGCGAGGTGAAAGCCGGATGGGAAGACGCAAAACACTCCGATCCGGATAAATCCAAGTGAAACAAGAATGATACTGGGGAATCTCACCACTATGAGAACCCTTTCGAACTGCTTTCGCTTTGGAGTTCTAAGCATCGCACTGGCCACGCCGCTGGCCTTATCTCCCACCGTGATGCGCGCCGACGATAAGCGATATGAAGAGAAGCGCTATCACGACGCGAAACACAATGACGAACATGCGTGGAACGATCACGAAGACCGGGCTTACCGCATGTGGGCGAAGGAAAATCACCGAAAGTATCGGGATTTCGGGAAAGTTAAGGCTGAGGATCAGCAGTCTTATTGGGATTGGCGTCACGAACATTCCGACGCGCAACTCAAAATCGATATCCGGTAATCTACGGGGCCGGTCGCGATATGAGAATGGGGGGGTGTAAAGCACCTCCCTTTTTCATTTACGGCTTCGGGTTGTTGATCGCGAAGCAGTAGAACAGCCCCGCGCCGCCGGTGCGCACTAACGCTTCCTGGCTGCAGCCAGCGCTGGGATGCGCGGCATTCCAGGAAGTGTTGGGCCCGGCGGTGCGATCGAAATGCCCGAGCATAGCGCTGCCTTCGCCGCTGCTGGTCCAGCCGGTGAGCATGTCGTGCTGGTTGGGCGTGTCGCCGAAGCCATTCACTTTTTCACCCTTTTCCGTAAAGGCAGACGCCTTTGTCAGAGCATTGCCGGCGGGCTGTCCGCGCCATGTAAAGGTGCTGCCGGCGGCGGCGGCACCAGAGACTAGTGAAGAAGAAACTCATGGGCTGCGGCGGCTGTTTGCGTTGCGGCGGTTGCGCGAGCGGCAGCGAGGAGCCGGTGACGAGTAGCGTAATCAACGTCTTCATGGAACGTATCACCCGGTTAAGTTAGCATGAGGCATGGCTACACGTGGAAAATGATGGCGGCGAATGAACGCGTATGAACGCAAATAATCCGATTGTTATTCCCAAGACCGCGGCGATCCTGGTGGGGCACAACCAGGAGCAAGAACTGCGGCGCGCGCTGGGGGCGCTGGAGCGCTCTGAAAATCGCGAACTGATGGAGGTCCTGGTAGTGGATTGCGGCAGCAGCGATGCGACTTCGTCGCTGGGCGAGGAGTTTCCGGGGGTCACACTTTTGGTGCTACCGCAAAATTTTGGGTCTACCAAAGCGCTGAACATCGCTACGCGCACGGCGCGGGGGGAATACTTGTTTCTGTTGTCGCCGGAGGTGGAGGTGGCCCCGGACACAGTGGCTCGGTTGACGGAGGAGTTGGAGGCGCGTTCTGATTTGACGGGCGTCTGTCCGCTGCTGGTGGACGATCAGGGTAAGGCTGTGGCGCGAACGCGGCGGTATCCGGATCGGGAGGCGCTGGCTCCCGTGCGCTCGGGCGGCGAGTTGGCATGGGTACCAATTCCTGCCGCGACTCTAAGCCAGGAACGCTGCGCGGTGCTGTATCCGGGACGCGACGCTCTGCTGGTTCGCAAGAGCTTTGTGACGGGAATGAATTATTTCGATGAACGCTTCGGGGAGTATTGGGCCGATGCGGATATGGCGGTCAAAATCCGGCAAGCGGGCCGGAAGGTGGAAATGGTCACGGGAATCCGGGCGGTCTGGCATGTGCCGGCGGAAGCCTCCGAGGACGTGGTTTATAAGTGCGACCGGATTGTGGGGGCAGGGGCGTTAGTAGGGAAACATTACGGCTTTTTCGCGGGGTTGGGGTTCCGGGTGGCGGCGATGCTGGGGGCGTTGGGGCGCTTCGATTTCTCGCTGCTTTCGGCGCTGGCGGCGGGGAAAAAGGTCGGGTCTCAGGCACAATAACCTACTCCTGCTAAGGTTTTTTGCTTAAGCAGCTAACTTTTCTCCCATATGTGTCCGATAGATTCCAGCAGGCACTCTTATGCAAATGGAAGCTTTTCTGTGGCTGTTCTTGCCGGTGTTCGTGGCTGGCGGGAGCGCGCTTTTATCCTACTTTGTGATGCAGGCGCGGATGGAAGTGGCGCTGGCGAAGGAGCGGGAGTCTTTGGCGGAGGCGCGAGCGAAGATCAGCTCTTACCAAGTGACGCTGGATGAGCGGGTGAAGGCTACCGAGGAAGCCTGCAAGCGGCAGGCGCTAGACGATTTCATGCACGAGATTCGGGTGGAGGAACGCAGCTACGTACGCGAGACCAAGTCTCTGAATGCTTCAAAGAAGACAATGGTGATGCAGGAACGGATCTTTTTCCGCAATATTCCGTTGTCGAACTGGATTGAGCGGGAAATGCTGCTTGAGGACGGGCTGGATACCTCACGGCAATTGACTGCGGAGTCAGTATTTACGCCGCCGGCGCTGCCTACGCTCGAGACTCCGCTGGCAATCGCCAAGCTGTTGCAGGAAGTAAAGGGGGCTGCGCCGAAAGTTGCGCCTGCTGCGCCTCCCGTGGAAGTGCCCAAACTAGTGGAACCGCTGGTGCTTACGCATCATGCCACGGCGTTCGGGGCACAGTAGCGCAAATCGCATTGTAATCCAATAGTTGTAATCCAATAAAGGATTATTCCGTCTGGAAGAGTATGATGAGGCTGATGGCCGAGCCTCTGGTAGCCGGACGGGTCGATACGGGTTTGCTACGGGATTTCGGCACATGGATGACTTCGGAGCAGCGCCGGGTAAACGCGCTGTGCCGGCGCCTGTTACAGGATCCCGACGAAGCTGATTCCGCTACTCAGGATGTTTTTCTGAAGGCCTACCAAGCGCTGTTACGGGAAGAGGAACGCGGCGAAGACGGCAAGGTTTTGGACGATCCCACGCGGTGGCTGACCAAGATCGCGGTGAACACTTGCCTGGACCGGCTGCGTTCTAAGAAATGGCAGATCTGGCGGCGAAGACCGGCGCCGGAGGATGAGGCGACGATTCTTTCGATGGCAGCGTCGCAGACTCCGGAATCAGAGGACCGGTACTTCGCCACGCAGATCAAGGGGCGGTTGACAGTAGCGCTGGCACGGCTCTCGGACCGGCAGCGCGCCGTGTTCACGCTACGGCACTACGAAGAAATGAGCCTGGAAGAGATTGGACAGATTCTAGGCCTGGACGTGGGCACGGTAAAAGCCCATATGTTCCGCGCGGTGAGCAAACTGCGCGTGGACTTGCGAGACTTATACGAGGGAAGGCAACATGAGCGGGCACGAACATTTAGGTGAAGGCGCGCTGCTCGATGCAGTGTATGGGATCGCGGGTAGCGCGGCGGAGGCGCATTTGCGGCGGTGCGCGGATTGTGCGCAGCGTCTGCAGGAGTGGCACGAGAAGCGGGCGGCGGCGCTTGAGAGCGTCGAGGTCTCGAATGACTTTCTGGCGGCGCAGCGCAAGAAAATTTATGAGCGCATCGAGCATCCGTCGCGCAAGCACTGGTTGTG
>JALYJH010000353.1 GCA_030775415.1 Acidobacteriota bacterium
CGTCAAATCACAACTGAATATAAGAGACATAGTGGGGACCGATAAGTAAAAGATAGGGTAATAATGTCCCGATCGTATCTTTTCAGGTTTGAGCCATCAGTCAATCCAACGACGTTTTGGTTTTGTAGAAATCGCGAAAGCGCATGGATATTTGATGGAACTAAACCCGTCGCTTTTCTCTGCGACCATCTCAATAAACGCACTCGTGTCAAAGGATTAATATTGGACACATTCCACGTTGAATCAACGGCTCCAAGCCACTTTGTAATTTTCTCAGACACACCATTTGAGGATTTGGAACGACTTGGAGTGCCTGCTCATAGCGGGCCCGTATAGGAAAGATCAAGCTGGTGAGGACGCCTGAGGCAATGCAACTGACGAGAAGAGCATTTATCAGAACTAAAACCTCTCAGTCTCCGAAAACCCGACGTTGAAGGAGGGTGGAACTTACATTGTCCGCCGGTGTCTAAGGAAACATGCACGGCCTCAGGAACGACGATGCACAAGACTGCATGCTCGTGTTACTGCGATCTGTCGCACGTGGCGCCACCTTGTTGCTGGCAGTGTCGCCTGCTGCCGCGCAGCTTTCCGGTCCAAACCAGACGACCGCCCAGGTTGAAGAGTCGATGAAGGCGGAGGCCAGTTCTGCAAATATCCAGGCATGGCTCAAGAGCAATAACCCGCGGCTGATCGCGTGGGGCGCTTACTTTGCGCGTGAGAACAACGATGCCGCCGCGCTAGCCCTGGCAGCCGGGCTCGTCCGAGAATCTTTGTATCAAGGAGGCCCATGCCTGCTATGCGGCAGCGCTCCCCAAAACGCCGCGTTATCGCAGGTTCTCGACGCACTCATTCAACGGCGCATCACGTTGAGCGCGGAAATGCTGAGATATGTCTCCCATTCCCATCCGGTCCAGGCACTCATTCTGCTTTCAATGCTTCCTTCGGCCGAGCAGACTAAAGATCTGGAGGAGTACTACAGTTCAGGGCAGGACAGCCTTGGGTTTAGTCGCGCCTCTGCAATGCTCCTCTCGAAATCACCTCCGCGAGGATTCGCAGCGAGCGTGCTGTCTGGTTCGGAGGAGAGACTCATCCTTCACATCGCCCTCCCTGTCGCGGGCGCCAAATTGGGCTTCGGCAGCGGTCTTGGAGCTAGAGGCGGTTGTGGAGACTACGGCCCTGGTACTCGTGACCCCGGTTGGCCGGAGCAGTTTTACTACCTCCTGCATGAGAATGACCGGACGAACGCTGATCCCTTGTTGGTGGAGGCCGGGGGCGACCGGATTACCTGGGAGCGGGCAGCGGGTGGCCGCTTTCATTCCTGCAGCGAAGTAGGTGCCCTCAGCAGTGAGAACCGTCATCATCTCCTGGCCGAGATGCTGGGAGAGCGCGACGAGGCCATGCTCTGGCTTACGCATAAGGATATGACCATCGAAAAAGAGACCGAAGAACAGGTCAAGCGCGAGATCGGCGCTGCGATCCTGGCAGAGCAGGTACTACTGCAGAAGTCTGTTGAAGAGTTCCAGACCAAGGGCCTCATTACTGCTGACGAAGCGAAGACGGTGCTGCCCAAGCTCTCGATCACAATCCGTTACGAAGGTTTCCTCAATCGCCCGGAGTAGAGGGCCCTCAAGTCGAACTGGTGAAAACGGCGTTATCGGTTAGTACCGACAAGTCGGCTTATCGGAAGCAATCCGCTCAGGTCACGCTTGCGATTCGTACGTTCGCCTTGTCCTTCTGCTTCCAGCGAATGATGAGACCGACGACCAGAAGACAGAGAATAAGCGCTCGCAGCGGGTAGATCATTGCGAGGTAATCTCGTTTGCCGGTGAGGTCTACAACCAGCCCAATCAATGTGATCAGAATGTTGATGCTCCATTTGTCCAATGGTTCCGGCGGATTCCCGGGCTTCCATCGCCAAAGGCTTTCCAGCGTAGGAAGATACGCCACGGACATCACTGTTTGAAATCCTATGAAACCCACCCAACCGGCTCTTGTAAGCATCCAGGCTGCCGCAGCGATCGCAGAAGCCCATAGTGAAAGACGTTCTTTTCGGGTGAAGTCCAGCTTGCGCCGCCTATACCCAAAGAGCAGCACTAAAAGGATTACGGTGACCTGAAAGCAATCGGCCACGTTCAACGCGGCCTTGGTCAGGCTGTGATCGTGACCTGCGAGGTAGGACGCCAAGCTCATCACGACCCCGATCTCAAAGATCAGCCATGTGGCGATCCGCGGCGAGATCTTCCCTCGCAGAAACTTCAGGCAGTAGCGCGCGCCGACGTAGAACACGAGGATGACGACCGATAAAGCCGCCAAGTTCGTTATGTTCACGTGCCGCGATCTCCTGGTTACCTGCGGGACTTGCTGGTCGACTAAGGATAGCTCCCCAGAAGCGCCTTGTATTCACCGATCGGGAGTACGCGCGACACAGCCGCAGTCACCCAGGCTAACGCGCGTTGGCACCCACAGCGCCCGCGCTACACCGCTGGAACCGAGCACGGCGCACAGACCGGCAACTTGCCACAGTCCACCCAGGAAGACGAACGAAGACGAACGCCAGAGAGTGGGCTCCCAAAAACGATCGCCCCCCGGGCAGAACCAAGCTGCGAGAACAGGCCGGCACAGACGGCCTCCTCCCATGCTCCTTTCCCGAACCGGCCCGACCAAAACCTGTCAAGCCCCCCAAACCAGCAAATCATTGACTCCGCAGGAGATAAACCTCAAAATAGTTGGCCGTTTAGTTTATGCCCGTTTGGTAGAATAGAAGTATGGATCGGATGCTCGAAGCCTCAGGCGGAAGGCCGCCGTGCCCGCTCTGCTCCGACGCCGGTCCAATCAGGCCGTCAGCTCCAAATCAGGCCGTCAGCTCCAAATGGCCGCTTTGCATCACGTCCCACGAAACCCCGGCCCCATATCCGTAACTCCTTCTATATCTTATTTTTACCTATAACCACCCTGTTTTCTTATATTTAGCAGCCAAGTACCGCGTAGATATAAGAAAAGAAACCACTTACCGATACCACCCACCGGGGGGGTGGGGCGCCAACCCTCCCGCAGCCAGCCTCCCAAAGAAAACCGCGGCAAACCCGCCAAACCTCCGCTATACTGGTCCGAGCAGCTAAAAGTCAGGTTCGCCTGTAGGACACCATGCCAAAGTTGAAGACACACTCCGGCGCCGCAAAGCGCTTCACCAAGACCGCGTCCGGCAAGTTCAAGCGCGGGCAGTCGAAGATGCGCCACATCCTCACCTCAAAGGCCACCAAGACCAAGCGCCACCTCGGCGGCTCGGCCATGATCTCTGACGCGGATACCCCGAAGATCGCACGGATGCTCCCCTACGCCTAGCGCGCGGGTGCACCCCACGTCTTCCAGTCGAGCCGCCCCCGGGCGAAGGGCCTGCCAAAGCGTGCATGGCCCCTGGGTTCTTCACCGGACCCACCGAGACTAGGAAGTTGCATAGCCCGTGTGAAGAGGCCCACCTTACCTCCAGCCGGGCGTAACCCATAGGGCGCAAACGCGCCCGCGAAACACGCAAAAGGAGAACCACCATGCCCCGTGTCAAACGGAGTACAAAGCGCAGTGATCGCCGCAAAAAGATCCTCAAGCGCGCCAGCGGCTACTTCCTCACCAAATCCAAGCTCTACCAGGCAGCCCAGGAGGCCGTCGAGCGCGGCCTCATGTTCGCCTACATCGGCCGCAAGCAGAAGAAGCGGCAGTACCGCTCCCTCTGGATCACCCGCATCAACGCCGGGTGCCGCCAGAACGGCATGAGCTACTCCACCTTCATCAATGGCCTCAAGCTCGCCGGCAACGGCCTCGATCGCAAGATCCTCGCCGAGATCGCCGCCAACGACGCAGCCGGATTCGCCGCCCTCACCCTGCAGGCCAAGACCGCACTCGGCCAGGCCAAGGCCAGCCGCGCAAACGTCGCCGCCTAGGCCCGCACTCGCATCT
>JALYJH010000354.1 GCA_030775415.1 Acidobacteriota bacterium
GTTTTCTGCTCTCCCCCACTTCCTCCCGCGGCAATTTATCACCAGAGAATCGATTCTCTCCTGTCCCGCCCTCTCCACAATGTTTCCAGGGCGGCTAGCCCGCTGCTTTCGCAACGGGCGCGGATACCACCAAACAACAACGATCAGCCTGCGCAGGCTTGTACTGCGGATTCAGTATGCATGCGGGCGGCGATTATGAGGCGGACTCCGAATGGGAACTGATTGAATCGCAGGATGATTGCGGTGGCGAGAACGTGGTACGCGCAGTTCGCCCGGCTACTTCGAAAGCTTTTTCCGAAACATTCCTGCCTGCATGAGGATCGTACTAGCATGGCGCAAGTGGCGGTGTCCCCTATCGGGCAACCGATTTGCGCCTGGATCCAAGGTTCAGGGAAAGTCGCCATCCAGGTTCATCCGGACGTCCTTTCGCGTCTGGCCATGGAAGTGCGCGTGGCATTCAAACGAGTACCGCGTCGTGGCCTGGAGGTGGGGGGAATTCTACTGGGCCGCAGGGAACGGCGTGGAGACACGACTACGTTCTGGATGGAAGGGTTTGAGTCCATCGATTCGGAGCACCGATCCGGGCCATCCTACATTCTCTCCGAGCCCGATTTCAATCTTCTACGAGGGGCGTTGACGGAAAAAGGGGCCGCGAGCATAGGGATATTTCGCAGCCAAACGCGATCTCGACAATTGCTGATCGAGGAAACGGACGGCGAGCTGTTCGAGAAATGCTTCTCCGACGGAGAGGCCCTGTTCTTACTAGCCTGCCCCGTGGCTGCGCGAGCGGCTTTTTTCATTCGCGACAGCGGGCAGATGAAATGCGTTTATGAATTCGGCTTAGGATCGCCGGTGGCGCCCAGCGCGGCGGGGCAAGCTCGTCCTTCAGCGGAAGCAGATCAGGCAGCCGAGATGGCAGGGGAAGTCCAGACGAGGCTCCTGGCCGCGAGCGTATCGGCTGCGCAAGTGGATCCTGCACGTGCGCCGGAGCGCGGTCCAGCCAAAGCGCGGGAAGGCTGGTGGGCGGGCGGCGCGGGATTCAAAAAAAGAACATGGCTGGCGGCGGCGTTGCTGTTCTCCGCGTTTCTGGGAGCGGGAATGGGCAGATTTTTTCATCCGCGTCCAACTGCGGTTCCCCTGCAGGCGCTGCCGTCCAAGGAACTCCCGCTGACGGTGGAAGGCACCGGTGCCTCGCTGCGGCTTCATTGGAACCCGAGTGCTGTTGGTTTATATAATCCATCGCGCGCGGTTCTGCACATCCAGGATGGCCCATATCAGTTGCTAAGGAATATGGCCGCGTCTGAATTCACCGCCGGAAGTGTGACGTACGAGCCGAGGAGCCGTGACGTGAGCTTTCGAATGGAAGTGTTTTCCCCGACGGCGATTGCGAACGGGTGGGTGCAGGTGGTGAACCTGCCGGTTCAAGCGGCGCTGGCGGTAGCTCAACCGCGGTCACCGCGTGTCGAATCTATAAGCGCGGCGACAGAGTTGCCCGCCGACACGACCGACACGCGGGGGGGCGAGCTAAGTGTACCGGGGCTCGTCGGCGCGAACAGGGTCGCCGTGAACCGGGTCGCCGGGGATAGGATTGGGGCGGCGAAGGAAGACAAGCCCACGAGCGGCGTGAAATCATCCGTTGGCAGCTCGGCGGCGGCCGACGTCAAGCGTGAGCCTTTGCCTGCGGCAGAGGTGGCCAAAGAGCCGATAACGCCAGTCGTTGAACGGGCGGCTCGTCCGATAGCAGAACCAAAAGTTCGGGTATGGACAGAAGCGGTGGCGGGATCTTCATGGGGACGCTTGGTGGGAAAGGTTCCGCTGGTGCGGCGCCTGAGGAAGACCGGCAAAATCACGGCACCCGCGCCCCGTTTTCAAGCGCAACCGGTATTGCCCGAACTCGCCAAGCAGAGCATCGAGCGGCCGGTGGCGGTGGATGTGCGGGTGGATGTGGGCGAAAACGGGGCGGTAGAAAGTGCTGAACTGGTCGGATTTAGCGACGCTTTGAACGTGGCGGTGGCTAATTCGGCGCTGGCTGCTGCCGCGCGCTGGACGTTCGAGCCCGCGCGGAGCGAAGACGGTGCGGTTGCGAGCAAGCTGATTCTGCATTTTCGCTTTACGCCGTAAACTGCGAGACGCTAACGGCCCGCATGTTAAAGTGAAATCTCCGGGCGCGTAGCTCAGTTGGTTAGAGCACCTCGTTTACACCGAGGGGGTCCGGGGTTCGAATCCCTGCGCGCCCACCATTTTCCTCATTTCCAGCCGCAAGATGTCCAGTCCGGCGAGCGAGGTAACACGCTACTTCACGGGAAGAAAGCGTTGGACGCGTTCTCCAGCGAAGACTTCACCGGTGTAGATGATGCCCTTTGAGTCGACCGCAATCATGTGGAGTCCGAAGAACTGGCCGCCGTTTTCGCCCATGCTGCCGAGCTGTCCGAGGACTTTCCCGTCTTCGCGGTTCAGGAACCAGATGTGGTTGTTGGTGAGGTCGGAGATATACAGGAGCTTCTGGGCTTTATCGGGGGAGAACATGACACCGCCGGTGGCTCCGCCGACGCCGGTCATCGGGGCGAGGATGAATTCCTTGGCAAATTTCCCTTGCTTGGTAGTTACGTGAATGCGGTTGGCCATGCGATCGGCGGCGTAGACCAGGCCGTCGTTGGAGATGTTGAGTGTCAGATGGCCGCGAAACTCCTTGGGCATGGGGCCGCCGGGGGTATAGGCGCGGTCGGCGTCATTGGTGGTGATTTCGGAGAGGGCGTGGCCGTAGGCGCCCCAGCCGCGTTTGAACCGCAAGGTGTCGAGGTCGAAAACCATGACGCGGCCGCCGAGGTAATTGTCCGCGCAGTAGAGTTCATGGGCGGGCTCGTCCAGGCGGATCTCCTCGATGCCGCCGACGATCATGGGCGTGGTAGGAGGATATTTGGCGCGGAAGGCGGCGATGGCGGCTTCGCGCGCGGACTGGGCGGCAGGATCTGTTTGATTGCGACCGCCGGGTGGGCGGAGGAATCCGACGACGGGTCCGCGACTGCCGCGACCGGGGATGCGGTTTTCACGGGCGGTCGCATCGCCAGCGCCGCCAGCGCCGCCAACGCCGGGTTCTTTCTCGGTAGTCCGCGGGACTTCGGCGACTACTTTGCCGGTTTTGGGATCGTATTTGCGGACGGTGTCCTGGCCGATGTAAACGAAACCTTTACTATCGACGGCCATGCCGTGGCCTTGCGGGGCGTCGAAGGAGCCAATGACGTTGCCGGCTTTATCGAAGTGAATCATGGACGGGGGGTGGACGCAGCAATCAGCGATGGGCGGGGTTAGCTCGGCTTCGAGCTCGATGTCGGTGAGGTCGTTAGGGCGATCGAGTACCCAGACGTTGTCGTCTTTGTCGACGGCCAGGCCGGTGACGCCGCCGAGCTTCCATTTGTTGGGGAGGGGCTTGGGCCAATCGGGATCGAACTTGAATTTGGGCGCGGCGGGGGGCTGGGCCAACAGCGACACACATAAGGCTAAGGCGCCCAGTGAGGCGGCGGCGCCCAAGGCGCGGCTCCATACATTTCTATCGCGGATCATCATGTTCTCCTATTTTTGAGAAAGGCATTGAATATCTTTTCGTTCGTTGCAGCGAGCGTACTTTGGATTTCGAGGTGCCGGAAGCCGCAGCGGCGTGATTGCCGGTGGAGCGCTCCTTGGCGATGGCGGCGGCCGAAGGTTGCATGGCGGTGAGGAGGCGCGCGGCTAGGGATTCCACGAGTCGTATT
Source organism: Acidobacteriota bacterium (assembly GCA_030775415.1). Classification (GTDB taxonomy): domain Bacteria; phylum Acidobacteriota; class Terriglobia; order Bryobacterales; family Bryobacteraceae; genus Palsa-187. The sequence continues at coordinate 3,750 of JALYJH010000354.1, forward strand.
ATATATCCGTTCGCAATGATTTATTCTTGAAGGAGGCAACTCCCCCGCCTTGTTCGCGGCTCGACCCGTCTGCGAAGCCCAAGATCAAATTCCTTAAGGAAGTGTTTTATGACTCAACCCGCCGATGCGCGTGCCGCGAATTACGTATTGACGTTAGAGGAGATTGGGAATCTTGCCGAGGAGAGCGGCAAGCCGGCGGAG
>JALYJH010000355.1 GCA_030775415.1 Acidobacteriota bacterium
CGGTGGATCTGGCTGCGCTCGCCGAGCGCCTGGGAACAGTAGCGACGGTACGCTCGAACGAATTCGCGCTGCGCGTGGCCCTCGATCCTTACGAGCTTACGGTGTTCCCCGACGGGCGCGCCATCATCAAAGGCACCACCGACGTGGGAGTCGCCCGCAGCCTATACGCCCGCTACATAGGGGCCTAGGTTTTATCGGACATCCCCTTTTTCGTACACCTGATCGATAGACAGGTACATGCGGTTATTAGGGTTGTGTTTAGCTGTCGCGCTGGGATTGGCAGGCGAGCCGGTAAGTCCGATGTTTTTTATTCAAGAAGGGCTAGGCCGTCACCTGATCCGGGTCCCCGGCATGACCGCCGTCTTCACCCCCGAGGGCGCCGAATTTCACGATGTCCACGCAATTTTCCTTGGCGCTAAGGGCGATCTCGGCGGCCTCGACCCCATGGGCAGCGCGAATTTCCTAGTGGGGCGAGATCCCAGTCAGTGGCGCACCGGCTTGCCGGCACACCGTAAAATTCTCTACTCGCATCTGTATCCAGGAATCGACCTGCTGTACTCCGGCAAAGAGGGCCGCGTCAAATCCGAATACACGCTGGCGCCGGGCGCGCGACCCGAGGACATCCGCATACAATACTCGGCCGCGCTCTCGATTGATGCGGGCGGCCGCCTGCACGCCGCCGGCTTGACGGAAGATAGTCCGGAAATTTATCAGGACGCAAGCCGCGGCCGGATCAGCGTCGCCGGCCGCTATCGCCTGCTCGACGCCCACACCGCCGGCTTCGAAATAGACGCTTACGACGCTTCGCTGCCGTTGGTGATTGATCCGGTGATCTCCTACGCGACCTACATGGGTGGCACCGGCTTAGGAGCCATCACTGGCGTGGCCGTTGACAGCGCCGGCGATCTTTATGCCGCCGGTTGGACGGAGGCCCTGAACTTCCCGATCGTGTTAGCGGAACAGGCGGCCCACGGGGGCAGTGTTGACGCATTCATCGTGAAGCTGAACCCCACCGGCACTGCCCTGCTCTACGCCACTTACATTGGCGGTTCGGGCGATGACCGGGCTGCGGCGATCGCGGTGAATGGGAGCGGGCAAGCCTGCGTGACAGGGTCGACAGCGTCGGCTAACTTCCCTTTGCTGCTGCCTCTCCGAACAAATTTGGGGGGCGCGAAAACAGCCTTTGTCCTGAAATTGAATGCGACTGGCAATCAGTTGCTGTACAGCACGTACTTGGGAGGAACCAATTACGACTTGGGTACTGCGATTGCCGTCGACGCGGCGGGAAACGCCTATGTCGCGGGGGACACGTTATCCAGCAACTTTCCGGTATCAGGAGGCGTTCAAGCCGTTTTTGGCGGCGGCACCGACGTCTTCGTCAGCAAACTGACCACCGTGGGAGCGCTTTCCTATAGCACCTACCTGGGTGGCGCGGGCAACGAGCATGCCGGGGGAATCGCAGTGGACACGACCGGCGCCGCGTATGTCGCGGGCGGGACAACCTCGACCAACTTTCCCGTGGCAGGCGCCATCCAGCCCGTCAACCGCGGCGCGCAGGATGCCTTCATTGCGAAGCTCAGCCCCAGCGGAGGGGCACTTTCCTACAGTACCTACCTGGGCGGCAGCGGTGCGACCGGGTCAGAACAGGCGAACGGGATCGCGGTGGATGGGAGCGGCAATGCCTACGTGGCGGGCGTCACCAACTCGACCGATTTTCCGGTTACAGCCGGCGTCCTGCAAACTCAGTTTAAGGGCGTGTCCGATGCGTTCGCGGCGAAGCTTAACCCTAGCGGCAGCGCGCTGGTTTATAGCACTTACCTGGGTGGTTCCGATCTGGATTGGGGCTCGGCGATCGGCATCGATGGCAGCGGCGATGCTTATATTGCGGGCTACAGCTCCTCCGGAGATTTTCCGCAAAGCAATCCTACGCAGGCGGGGTTCGGAGGTTTGTACGACGCCTTCGTTTCTGAGTTGAACGCAACGGGCAATGCCTTGAGTTTCTCCACCTGGTTTGGAGGGGGCGGGTCAGAGATCGCGAACGCAATCGCGATCGATGCCAGCGGCAACATGTACCTGGGCGGCCAGACCAATTCCGTGAACCTGCCGCTGGTGAGCGCGATCCAATCCGCGAACACAGGAGGCAGCGTGGGCTGGCTGGCGCGCATCGGGGTCACCGCTCCTCCGCCGCAAATTCCCGCCGCGGTTTCCGTCACGCCCGCGTCCGGCAGCGGGAATGCCGTCGTGTTCTCGGCGCAATTTAGCGACAGCGGCGGAGCGGCGGCACTCACCACGGTATCGCTTTTGGTCAACAGCAGCGTGTCGACCGCGGTCGCGTGTTATGTCATTTATGCAGGCGGGGTGCTCAGTCTGGCCAACGATAATCCAGCGAATGGATCGCAGGTGGTGACCTTTGGCGGCGGCAGCCAGCAGAATAGCTCATGCATCGTCAACGGAGCGGGGAGTTCAGTGAGTCTCGCCGGCGGCACCTGGACCCTTAATCTCTCGCTGACCTTCCTTCCTGGATTTGCGGGCGCTAAGACCACATACCTATACGCCGCCGATGCGGGCGCCAACACTGGATGGGTGGCACGCGGGGCCTGGACGGTGGTCATCCCGCCTCCGCAGCCCTCCGCCGATTCCGTTTCGCCCAATGGCTCAAGCGGCGGCAGCCAGACCTTAACCTTCGTCTTCTCCGACAACCAGAACGCCACCAACTTGATTGGCATGGCCATGCTATTCAATACCACCAGCGCGAATGTCACAAACTCCTGCGATATCGTTTATGACCGGAATGCCGGAACAGTCGCGCTGGTCTGGGATAGCGGCGCAGGTTCCGATCCCAAAGCGCTGGGTTCACCGGTAGTCTTGAAAAACAGTCAGTGCCAAGTAGGCGCAGTCAGCGCGGCCGCTTCCGGACTCTCGCAAATACTCACCGTCTCGATCACCTTCACGGCAGCTTTTAGCGGGACCAAGAACATCTACATGTACGGTTCCGATGCTGGCGTGAATACGGGATGGGTGCTGCGCGGCACCTATCTGGTGGCCGCCGGGGGACTGCCCACGGCAAACTCGGTGGTTCCGACCAGCGGCTCCGGCCCGGCACAGCGCTTCAGCTTCACGGCCTCAGACCAAGGCGGCTCGGGCTTCATCACCGGCATGGCCATGCTGCTGTCGACTTCGCCCAGCACCGCCAATGCCTGCAGTATGGTGTTCGATCGCACGCGCAACGTGGTCTCGCTGGCGTTCGATACTCCCGCCAACGGCGCAGCTTCTGTGACTCCGGGGTCGCCGGCCATCGTTTCCAACAGCCAGTGCAGCTTGAATGGAGCGAACACCACCGTGGTTATGGGCGTCACTTCCATAGTCGTCACGGTGGACCTGACTTTCAACGCCAACTGGTTCGGCGCGAAGAATATCTACCTGCTGGCGTCGGAAACTACTGTCAATACCGGCTTCGTAACGGTGGGCGGCTGGACGGTCACGGGGGGCGCACCCACCGCCGATTCCGTGTCGCCCTCGTCGGGAAGCGGCACTTCACCCAACTTCACCTTCACCGTGAGCGATTCTACTTCGCAGCTGAATATCACGGGCATGTCCATGTTGATCACAGCGGGCGCGCCGACGTCCTTGGCCAATGCCTGTTATTTAGTCTATAACCGCGTCAACGCTACCATCGGCCTCTACAACAACAGCGGCACCATACTGAGCACCAAGCCGATTGGATCCTCTGCAAACCTGTTCAACACGCAGTGCGCCGTGGGATTTACCGTGATGGTCAACTCCGGCAATTCCGTTTCCTTCACGATCAACACCGTTTTCCTCAGCTTCAGCGGAGCGAAGAGCGTGTACTTGCAAGCTAACGAGCCGAATACGAACTCGGGATGGGTGCAGCGGGGCGCATGGACGGTACCATGAAGGCACA
>JALYJH010000356.1 GCA_030775415.1 Acidobacteriota bacterium
CGCCCCCGAAATGCTCTTCCGCGCGCAAGCCGAAATCTACCGCACGTATCACATGCGCGACCCCGAGTCATATTACAACCGTGCCGATTTGTGGGACCTTGCGACCTTCACCACGGGCGCCGGCGGCCAGCCTGAGCCCGTTCCACCCACATATATGGTTGCCGAACTCCCCGGCGAAAAAGACCCCGAGTTCCTGCTGATGATCCAGTTCACTCCACGCAACAAACAAAATCTAATTGGACTCATGGCCGCCCGCAGTGACGGCGAGCACCTAGGTGAGTTAGTCTTTCTTCAGCTCCCCAAACAAGAAGTGATCTCCGGCCCCTTGCAGGTAGAAGCGCTCATCAATCAGGACCAAAACATATCGAAAGACCTGACGCTTTGGAACCAGCAGGGCAGCCAAGTCCTCCGCAGCCAAATCCTGACGCTGCCCATCGATCAGACGTTCTTATATGTAGCTCCCATTTACATCCAAGCCGCCCAAGCCCGCATGCCGCAATTGAAAAAGGTAGCGCTGGTCCGCGGCAGCACCCTGATCTACGCCGATACCTACGAACAAGCCCTCGCCCAATTGCAAGCCGAACAAGGCGGTAAGCCGGTGCAGATTCTGACGCCTACAGCAACTCCAGGTTTGCCCGTAACCTCAAACGCGGCGCCCCCACCGACTTCCGACCCACGCATTGAAGCCATCCGCATGCATCTAGACCGCTACCGCCAGCTTTCCTCCCAAGGCAAATGGGCCGACGCCGGCAAAGAACTGGAAGCCGTCGAATCCGCAGTAAAGAAGTAGTTAGTTGTACGATTAAGGTAGATGGCTGCCGGACACCAGCATTCCCACGTGCACCAGCTAGCAGCAGACGACAGCAGGATGAAACGCGTCCTGATGATCTCCCTGGTCCTGACCCTGGCCTTCGTTGTCTTCGAAACCACCGCCGGTTTCGCTGCCCATAGCCTGGCGCTCCTCTCGGACGCAGGCCATAATTTCACCGACGCTTTCGCCCTCCTGCTGGCTGCCTTTGGAATCTACCTGCAAGCCCGTCCTGGCGACCATACCCGAACCTACGGCTATCAGCGCGCGGGAGTGTTAGCAGCGTTCGTCAACGCTCTATTGCTGGTCCTGCTAGCAGTCGTCCTCTTTTACGAAAGCTACCGGCGCCTTCTGCACCCCGAACCGGTAGCCGCAAACACCATGATGATCGTAGCCGGCGTGGCTCTGGTCCTCAACCTGGCGATCGCATGGGCCCTGGGCGGACACGGCCATCATCACCACGATCTGAATGTTCGAGCCGCCTGGCTGCACATGGCCGGTGACGCCGGCAGTTCCGCAGCTATTATCCTGGGAGCCTTGGCCCTTCGCTACACCCACTGGCAACTAATCGATCCGATCTTGTCCATCCTCATCGGCATAGCGATCGTCTGGTCCGGGTGGGGCATCATCCGCGACTCCCTCAACATCTTATTAGAAGGTCTTCCCAAAGGTCTTCAGCTGAAAAAAGTCTCCGCCGAGTTAGGCCAAGTGGAAGGCGTCATCGACGTCCATGACCTGCATATCTGGAGTCTTGGCTCCCACTCCCGTGCCCTAAGCTGCCACGTCCTGATCGACGACATGCCCCCGTCTGAAAGCGACTCCATCCTTCGCCGCATTAACGACGTTCTCTGCGAACGCTTCCATATTCTCCATACAACCATCCAATTCGAGCACGTGAAGTGCATCCTGGCCGAAACCCACTGCACCGCCCCTCCCCAAACCACCGCGCAAACCGGCCATCGCCATTAAGGTCTTTCACGTATCGCGTGCCCCTCGCGCTTCTGCTTTGATACAGTAGGACTTCGAATCATGAAATACCTGTCACGGGTGGTCTGGTCGGAAGGCATGTACCTGGGGCCGCACCATTTTCAGGCGCAAAGCCGGTATTTCGAGGATTCCATCGGCTTCACCACCTCCGCCCTATGGTTTGAACCGTGGGGCCTTGTCGGGGCGCTCCTCGATTCCGAAGCGCTAAAGAACGGCACCGTCTCACTGATCCACGCCCGCGGCATCCTCCCCGACGGCATGGTCTTCCACATGCCCGAGAGCGACCCTCTCCCGGAACCACGAAATATTGCCGATTTATTCGCGGCAGTCCGCGACTCCGTAACCATCATGTTGGCCGTAGCACCCCGCCGCCCCGAAGGCGCCAACACATTCACGCCCGGCGACTCCGCCTCCCTCTCCCAAGAAAATGGAGCCCTTCGTTTCAGAGCCGAAATCCAAATGCTCCACGACGAAACTACGGGCCGCGATGAGAAGCCCGTGCATATTGGCCGCAAAAACATCAAGCTCCTGCTAGACACCGAACCAGCGGCCGATCTCATCACACTGCCGATAGCCCGTATCATGCGCGACGGCTCCGGCCATTTCATTTTCGATGAATCTTTCATTCCACCCTCCGTCGAGATCAGCGCCAGCGACCGCCTGATGTCCATTCTCGGACGCCTCATCGAAATCCTGGAGGAAAAAAGTTCGCGCTTCTCCCGCTCGGCCGGCGGCGGCAAAGAAAAATCGTGGGCCGAGTTCTCCACCCGCGAAATCGCGAACTTCTGGTTGCTGCACACCGTGAACTCATCGCTAGCGCCGCTCCGCCACCAGTACCACACCAAGCGCGGCCATCCCGAAGAGCTCTTCGTCGATATGCTGAAGCTAGGGGGCGCCCTCTGCACCTTTGCCATCGAATCGCACCCGCGCGACCTTCCGCTCTACGATCACCGCAACCTCGACAAATGTTTTGGCGCCCTGGATGAGCACATCCGTATTCATCTTGAAACCATCGTCCCCACGCAATACGTAGAGATTCCCCTCGTAAAACGCGCCGAGTTCTTCTACGAGGCCGCCGTAACCGATCAACGCGTCCTCGACAAAGCTCGCTGGATATTCGCTGTGCGCTCGCGAGTGAGCGAACCGGATTTAATAGCCAAAACGCCGCACCTCGTAAAACTGTGCTCCAAGGATTTCGTGCCGCAACTAGTCAAGCGCGCCCTGCCAGGCATGTCCCTCACGCATCTGCAAGTTCCGCCGTCCGCCATACCTGTCAAAGCCGACACCCAGTATTTCAGCGTCAGCCGCTCTGGCCCCTGCTGGGATCACATTGTCCAGACGCGCCAGCTAGGCCTGTACGTCCCCGGCGATTTGCCGGACCCTACCGTCGAACTGCTCGTGATTTTGGAGGCCTGAAGACATGCACCCGCAGCAGCCGGCGCCGCGCCGTGCCGAAAACCTCGCGTACTGCTTCCAGGAACTATTAACCGTGGGCGAACGCCTGCGGTCCAACCGCCAACAGGTCGCCGATGCCCCATCTTTTCGCGCGCAAATCTGGGCCGCGGTCAGACAAGCCGACGACGACGGCCGCCGCCGCGGCTACAGCGCCGACGACATTGAACTCGCCACTTTCGCCGTCATCGCCTTTCTCGACGAGTCCATCCTAAATCTGCGCCTTCCCGTATTCGCCGACTGGCCGCGTCAGCCCTTGCAAGAAGAGCGTTACGGCCACCACATCGCCGGCGAAATCTTTTTCCAGAATTTGCAAAAGTTACTAGGCCGCCAAGACTCGCATGAAACCGCCGATCTCCTCGAGGTCTACCAACTGTGCCTGCTCTTAGGATTCGCCGGCCGTTACAGCATGGGCGGTCGTGGCGATCTGCGGGCCATCACCATGCAGACGGCGGACAAAATCCAACGGATCCGCCAGCAGGGCGGGGAACTGTCGACCGCCTGGCGACTCCCGCAAGACCCGCCGTTCAAGTCCGGCACAGATCCCTGGGCCACGCGCCTCTTATGGATCGCCGCGGGTTGCGCCGGACTGCTAGTGATCCTCTTCGTAGCGTTCTATTTTCTGCTAAATTCCGGAGCCGATAACCTAGA
>JALYJH010000357.1 GCA_030775415.1 Acidobacteriota bacterium
TGGCAGGCCAGTTCTATCAACGCTTCCCGAAACGCGTAGCGATCCTGCATTCGGCGTTCAACGACAATGAGCGCGCCCAGGAATGGCGCCGCATCCGCTCGGGCGAAGCCGCCGTCGTCGTCGCCACCCGCTCCGGCGTCTTTGCTCCCGTCAGTAAGCTAGGGCTGATCATCGTCGACGAAGAACACGACCAGAGTTATAAACAGCAGGAAACCCCGCGCTATCACGGCCGCGACGTAGCCGTCATGCGCGCGCATCAGGCGGGCGCCGTGGTGGTGCTGGGCTCGGCCACGCCGAGTCTCGAATCCCGCCACAACACGGAGTCCGGCAAATACACGCTTCTCGAACTGACGCAGCGCATCGAGCGCCGCCCGATGCCGCAAGTCGAATTGATCGACATGCGCCAGGAGTTCCTCGAAACCCGCAAACACGCCACTTTCTCGCGCAGCTTGATCGACGCCGTCACCGCGCGCCTGGAGAACGGCGAGCAGTCCATGCTGCTCCTCAACCGGCGCGGCTTCTCGAGTTTCGTGGCCTGCCGGGCCTGCGGCGAACGCGTCGAATGCGTCAACTGCTCCGTCACCCTCACCTATCACCGCCGCGACCGTCGCATGCTGTGCCACTACTGCAACTACTCCGAGCGCGTCCCCGAACGCTGCCCCAAATGCGATAGCGAATACATTCAGTTCATGGGCCTGGGCTCCGAGCGCGTAGAAGCTGAACTGAACGGCGCGTTCCCCAAAGCGCGCATCGCCCGCTTGGACCGCGATGCGATCAACGGAAAGCGCGACTACGAAATCATCCTGGCCGGTTTCCGCGACGGCGACTATGACATCCTCGTCGGCACCCAAATGATCGCCAAAGGCCATGACATCCCCAACGTGACACTCGTAGGAATCGTCAGCGCGGACGTAGGACTGGGTCTCCCCGATTTCCGCGCCGCGGAACGCACCTTCCAATTGCTCACCCAGGCGGGCGGCCGCGCGGGCCGCGGCGGAACTCCCGGAATCGTGCTCATCCAAACCATCAACCCGGATCACTACGCCATTCAATGCGCCGCCGCCCAGGATTACCAGGCCTTCTACGATAAAGAAATAAACTTCCGCCGCGCCCTCAACTATCCGCCCTTTGCGGCGTTAGCCAACATCATTATTCAGGGCCGCGACGAAGAAGAAGCGCTCGCGCGCAGCGCAGCGTTAGGACGCCTGCTCCAGCCCGCGCCCGAAGGCGTCCGCGTCATGGGTCCCGCGGCCGCCGCCATGGCGCGTATCAAGAACGAGTACCGTTTCCAAATGCTGCTCAAAGCCGCCACCCGCAAGCGCCTGAACCAGGTTCTGGGAGAACTTCGCCGCTTCGCCGCCGCCGAAAAATGGAACCCTACCTCGCTCATCATCGACGTCGACCCCATGAGCCTCCTGTGACCACATGAGCGACTTCCAGATCATCAATGAAAACCTGCGCGCCGCCATGCGCTTCTTCGGCTACGCCACCGGCACCGGCGAAACCGCGTCCCTGCCCGGCGGCATCGCCATGTATTCGGGCCTGGATTACGGCGTCTTCAACATCGCCATGATGGACGGCCGCGTCTCTCACGCCGGCTTGACGTTAGAACAGCGCCTGGTCGAATTCGCGCACTACTTCAAACACAAAACGCCGCGCTGGTCGCTATGGGTCTGCGAAGATCTGCTCGATCAGGCCACCCGCCGCCGCGCCCGCCAGACCTTGGGAGATTTCGGATTGCGCGCCATCTCGCATCCCCCCGGCATGATCGCCCCGGCCCTGCTGCCGCCCACCGCTTCCCTGCCCCCCATCGACCTCCAACCCGTCAGCGATCACGCCTCGCAAAAAGCCTTCGCCGAAATCACTTCGATCTGTTTCGAGATCCCCTTCGGCATCGCCCAAGCCGTCTACGGCCAGGACCGCGCCTGGCACGGCGATTATCAAGGCTTCATAGCCCGCGCCGCGGGGCGCGTGGTTGCGATCTGCGCCATCGTTGCCGCCGCCGATGTCCTCGGCGTCTACTCGCTAGCCACCCATCCCAACTACCGCCGCCTGGGCTACGGCGAAGCCACCATGCGCACCGTCGTCGCGGAGATGCAGCGCCGCACGGGCATCGAGCGCGTAGTCCTGCAATCGACGGAAGCCGGCTACGCGCTCTACCGCCGCCTGGGCTTCCGCGACGCCACGCGCTTCAGCGTCTACCTGACGAAGTAGAATCAAGACAGGTGTATGTGGTTCCTGTTCCTGGCTCTGCTGGCGCAATCCGCGAATATCCTCGATGACGGTAACAAGGCGCTCGATGCCAAAGAGTACGATCGTGCTATAGAACTCTTCACCCAGGCCACGGTCGCCGACCCCAAAGACTACAGAGCGCACTTTCAACTGGCTCTCACCTACAGTTTGTTAGGCCGCGATCGCGACGCCATTCCGCAATACCAGACCACGCTTGAATTGCAGCCCGGCCTCTACGAAGCCGAGTTGAATCTGGGCCTGTCGCTGCTGCGCGCCGACGATCCGGCCGGCGCCATCGCGCCTTTCAAAGCCGCCTCCGAGCAAAAGCCCAAAGAGTTTCGCCCCGACCTCGGCCTGGCGCAGGCGCTGTTGAATACCAGTAATTTCGCCGAAGCCGAAGCAGCCTATCAGAGCGCTTTACTCCTCGATCCGCGTTCGGCAGCCGCCGAGTCCGGACTCGCCACATCCCTCATCCGTCAAAAGCGCGCCGATGATGCCGCCCCCCACGTGCAGCAAGCCTTCGTGCTCGATCGCTCCTATCGCGCCGGCTTCGTCGCCCTGGCCCAGCTCTACGAAGCCAGCGGACGCACCGCCGAAGCCATCACTTTCTATCGCATGTTTCCCGACAATCCGGAAGCGCTCGAACGCTTGGGCGTTCTGCTCACCGAGAAAGGGGAGACGGCGGAAGCAATCCAAGCCCTGCAAGCCGTGATGGAGAAAATGCCCACGGACACGCGTCGCATTGAATTGGCGCAGGCCTACGCCCAGAACAAGCAAATGGATAAAGCGCAGGCCGTTCTCCTGCCCGCCCTGGAATCTTCCCCCGACGATTTCGATTTGCGCATGTTCTACGGCAAGCTGCTGCGCGATCAACGCAAGTTCCTCGAAGCCGCCGGCCAGTTCAATGCCGCCACTCGCCTGAAGCCCGCTGCCGGAAGTGCCTGGAATGAGTTATCGGCCGCCTTGGTGCTTGGCGAAGAGTATACGGAAGCTTTGGCCGCCTTCGATCACATCCGCGCGCTGGGAGCCGAGAACCCCGGCAGCCTGTTCTTCCGCGCGCTCTCGCATGACCGGCTTCGCCAGCGTCCGGAAGCCGTCGAGAATTACAATAAATTCCTGGCCCTCAGTCAGGGGAAATTTCCCGATCAGGAATTTCAGGCGCGACAGCGAGTCCGCGTTCTGCAGGCTGAATTGAGGAAGCGATAGCCATGTGGAGGCGGTGCGCGGTTCTATTCACGCTTTTGATGGCCAACTTGTCAGCCGTGGATCTGGCATCCCTTCAGCAGGAGCCGAATCCCGAGCGCCGCAGCCAGTTGGCCATGGATTACGCCGCCACCGCGCTCGACGCCGCGCGCAGCGCTTATCAATCGAGCGATCTCGAAAAAACCCGGAACTCGCTCACGAACGTGGGTGCCGCGGTGGATCTCGCCTACGGCTCGCTGCAAGAGTCTACGAAAGAATCCCGTCGCGATTCTAAGTTTTTCAAACGCGCCGAGTTGGCCACCCGCCAGCTTCTGCGCCGCATCGAAGGCCTGGCCGAATCCATGAGCGTCGAGGACCGCGCCGCCGCCGAAAAGCTGCGCGACCGTGTAGCCGCTATCCACGACGATCTGCTGCAAGACATCATGGCGAAAAAGAAAAAGTAAGGAGATGCAAGC
>JALYJH010000358.1 GCA_030775415.1 Acidobacteriota bacterium
GCCCGGAGTCGCGATGCATGACGATGTTTTCGACGACTACGATGGCGTCGTCGATCACCAGGCCGACGGCGGCCGCGAGTCCGCCCAGGGTCATCAGGTTGAAGCCTTGGCCCATGAGCCGCATGGCGATCAGGGTGATGGCGATGGTGGCGGGGATCACTAGAGCCGCGACCAAAGAACTGCCCCAGTCGCGCAGGAACAGGACCAAGATAATGGCCGCAAGGATGAGGCCGATCAGAATGGCGTCACGGACGCTGTCGATAGAATCGCGGACGAGCGTTGACTGGTCATAAAACGTTTGCACCTTCACGCCCGGAGGCAGCGTTTGTTTGATCTGATTGAGCTCGGCTGTGGCAAGATCGGCGACGGCGACAGTATTGCTTTCGGGCTGGCGAAAAATGTTCAGCAGCACGGCGGGCGTGCCGTTGGCCGTAACCATCGTATAAACCGGCATCACGGACTGCTTCACTTCGCCAATGTCGGCGATGCGGATGGGGACTCCGTTTGGCGTGGTGCGTACCACGATGTTGCCGATCTCGGTGGGATCTTTCGCCTGTCCGGTGACGAGCGTGAGCGAGAGCTCGTGATTGTTCTCGATCAGGCCGGGCGAGTCAATCATATTGGTCTTGGCCACGGCGTCGAGAATTCCGGGGACGGTCACTTGTGCTTGTAGGAGTTTGGCGGGGTCGGGAATGATGTGGAACTCGGGGACCTGTCCGCCCTGGAGAACCACCATGGACACGCCGTTGACGCGGTTGAGGCGCGGTTTGATGGTGTAGTTCGCGAGTTCCCAGAGTTCCGTTTGCGTGAGCGTGTCGGAAGTCAAACTATAAGCCAGAATAGGGAACGCGGCGAAGGTCAGGCGGTTCGCGGTGAGCTTCGCGGTGGGCGGCAAGGTTGACTGCACGCGGGCCAGAGCGGCGTTCACGTATTGCAGGGTCTGGAACATGTCGACGTTCCAGTTGAAGAACAGGTTCACCTCGCCGGAGCCGCGACTGGTAGTGGATTTCACGGATTCGAGGCCAGGGACGCTGTTCATCGCTTCCTCGATGGGTCGCGTGACGGTGACTTCCATCTGATTGATGGGCGCCACGCCGTTGTCGATGCCGACGACGATGCGCGGAAAGTCCGTGGAAGGGAAGACGGCAACCGGAATGGTGAACGCGAGATAGGCGCCAATCCCGATCAGCGTGATGATGACGAAAATAATGGGGCGCGAAAAGCGCGCCGTCCAGTGCTCGGGCGCTGCGTCCACGGCGGGAGAGATGGTCGATGGCTCAATCATGTTGCTAAGCCTTACTTGCCCTTTTCGTCGTTGGCGGCGCCGGCGTCGTCCTCGTCTTCATCCTCGCTCTTGGGTTTCTGGATGGCGACTTTGGCTTTATCTTCGAGGCCCAGGCCGCCGGAGGTGACCACTTGATCGCCTTCCTGAAGGCCGGTAAGAATCTGCACGCGCATGCCCTGGCGCACGCCAGCGACGATGCGGCGCTCGTGCGCCACGGAACCGCTGGTGATCACCATCACTTTCTGCCCGCCTTCGTCGGAATTGAGCAGCGCCGCGGTGGGCACGACAATGGTGTTTTGAATCGTCTCGGCGATGATGGATACGCGGACGGTGCCGCCGGGCTTTAGTTTCTCCCCGGGATTGGGAATCTGCACCCAGACTTCAACGGTGGTGGTGTTGGGATCGACGGAAGGGCTGACCACCGTGACTTTGCCGGCAATGTCGCCGTCGGGACCGGCGATGCGCGCCGGGCGGCCCACCGTGATGGCGGTGGCTTCTTTCACCGGCACGTTGGCCCGCGCTACCAGCTGTGAGATATCGACAATAGAAACCAGGGGCGCTCCGCTGGCGGCGATTTCGCCGGGGTAAATGGAGCGGTCCGCGATGACGCCGCTGATAGGGCTGCGGATCTGTCCGTAAGAAACCTGCACGGCGGCCGAATCGTAATGCGCTTTCGCGGCGGCAACCTGCGCCTGGCCGCCGGCAATGGCTTCGCGCTGGCTCACCTGATTTAATGCCTGCAAATGATGCTGAGCGACGTCAAACTGGCTTTGGGCCTGCGACAGCGCGACTTTCGCGTCGTCCACCAGCTTCTGCGCCAGCGCACCCTGGCGCTGCAATTCGACGCGATTGTCGTATAGTTTCTTGGCGGCGTCGAGCGCCTGCTGCGCGGAACGCACATCGGACTCGGCTTTGCTGCGATCTTCGCCAACGGTGGCCCCGCTCAGGGTTTGATAGGCGGCTTGGGCTTGTTCGTATTGGTGTTTGCTCTCTTCGGCTGAAGCCGCCAGATCGCTGCTTTCAAGTTCGGCGAGCAATTGGCCGGCGCGCACGTGATCGCCGCGATTGACCAGAATGCGCCTCACGGGAGCGCTGATCTTGGGCGTCACATTCGCCTGATTTATGGGATAGAGCACGGCGTCGGCGGTGACGACGTGATCGATGGCTCCGCGCACTGCGGTTTCGACGGTGACCGGCGTGGCCGGCGCCTGGTCGCCCGCGGCGTCTTTGGCGGCGCTTCCTTTGCCGCATCCCGCGAGCACGATGCCTGCGGCGAGCAGAACGATGTATGGTTCCCGGCGCATCCCTAAAATGTTCCCGTCAGTGTCTGCAAATTTGCCACTGCCAAGCGGTACCGGCTAAGCCCGTCGACATAAGCGTTGCGCGCCTGGATGAGGGTGCTTTGGGCGTCAACCAATTCCAGTATAGTAGCCTCTCCGGCTTGGTACCGCAAGGCGTTCAGGCGCAGACTTTCCGCGGCGAGGTCGACGGTGTGCTGGAGCGAATCCACTTGTTCGCGGGCGGTTTGGGCTTCGGCGTAATATCCTTGCATATTGCGGACCAGGGTGCGTTGAGCGGCACTCAATTCCACGTTGGCCTGGTTACGTTTCAGCACGGCCTGGCGGACTTTGCTGGCGCGCGTTCCCCAATCCCACACGGGCACGTTGAGAGAAACCGTCAAGAAGAAGCCCAGGTTGGGAACGGGCCCCTTTTGCGGGTCCGCTGCGACGGTGCTGTGCAGGGCGAAGGCGTTGGCTTCAATCCCGTAGTCGAAGTCCGCTGTAAGCGACGGAAGATAGGCTTGGCGCGCCAGCGTGACGTCGATTCCGGCGCCGCGCAGTGCGGAATTGGCTGCTTTCAGGTCCGGATTTTCGCGCTCGGCCATGGTCTGGATTTCGGGAAGGCCGGGAAGCGTGGGGGCCAGCGCCAGATCGTCGACCAGATTGAAATTTTGATTGAAGTCCCGGAAGAGCATGACGGCCAGGTCCAGGCGCGCATTTTCCATGGCGAGTTGCGACTCACGGAAAGCTTGCTCCTGAGCGGAAACTTGGAGTTCGGCTTTAACGGTGTCGCTTTTCGCCACTTCGCCGCCACGCTCCAGATTCTGGCTGATATCGAAATAACGCTTGGCGTCGTCCAGGGATTGTTGAGCGGTGGCGTACTTACGCTGTGCCGTGAGGAGCGCATAATAGGCTCTGGTTACGGTGGCCGCCAAGCCGCGGCGGGCGATTTCGACCCTCGCTCTCGCCAGGACTTCGGTTTCTTGGGCGCGCTTGATTCCAGTCCTGGTCACGGCGGCGGTGAAATCCTGATGGACCACGGCCCAGTCGCGATAGACGTGGACGCCGTCATTGGTGACGAAGCGTCCGCTGGGGAAAACGCCGTTGCCTTGCGTCAGCAGGTAGTCGGATTTCGCGGATAAAGAAGGCCGGGTGGCGGCGCGGGCTTGCTGCACATCTTCGCGCGCGGCGCTGGCGTCGCTCAGGGCGGCGAGCAATTGCGGCACGGTTGCCTGCGCACGCGTTAAAGCGTCTTGCAGAGTCAGGGTCACGGGCGCCGTTGAGGCGGCTGGCTGAGGAGCGGGGGCGCTGGTCTGGCCG
>JALYJH010000359.1 GCA_030775415.1 Acidobacteriota bacterium
CGACTCCCTCCTGTATTGGAATTGCGGGGGTGGAAACCAGGTGATCACTACCGTCCGGAGGGGCAAGCCCACGATCGAAAGATTAAGGAAATGTTCCAAACCGAGCGCGTGCCCTCCTGGCTAAGGACGTCGTGGCCGATTGTCAGTAGTGGTGACCAGATCGTGTGGTCCAGAACGTTCGGAGCCGCCGCGGAGTTTGCCGCGAGCCGCGAACCAGGCCCGGTGTTGCGGGTCTGGGAGGGAGAGCCGCCGAACAGTTGAACCTTTTGGGGCGGGAATCTCGTCTGTAGTGTAGAGGAAATTTGTTTCCGGGATTTTTTGGGGAGAACGCATGAATTCGAGCGTGAGAAATTTAGTTCTATGGGTCGTAGTGCTGGGTCTGGTGGGCCTGGTCTTTGCCGTGATCAAGAACACCAAGCCGACCGGCGCGCACCCGGACTTTTCCGTCTTGGTCCGCGACGTCAAAGACGGCAAGGTCGAAAAGATAACGCTCAATAGCGTCACCGGCGACGTCCATGGGAAATACAAAAACGGCGATGAGTTCACCTCCACCGTTCCTCATACCTATAACGACTTCACCACTCTGCTGATAGAAAAGGGCGTCACTATCAACGTCGAAAAAGATGGCGGCGGTAACTGGGTTTCGCTCCTAATGAATGCCATCCCCTTTGTCTTGCTGGTAGGCTTCTGGGTTTTCATGATGCGCCAGATGCAGAGCGGCGGCAACAAGGCCCTCAGCTTCGGCAAGTCGCGCGCCCGCCTTCACTCCTCGCAACAGAAGAAAGTCACGTTCAAAGACGTGGCCGGCGTCGAGGAAGCCAAGGAAGAGCTGCAAGAGATTATTGAGTTTCTGCGTGAGCCCCAAAAGTTCCAAAAGTTGGGCGGACGCATCCCGAAGGGTGTCCTCCTGGTCGGCTCCCCCGGCACCGGCAAGACCCTCCTCGCCCGTGCCATCGCCGGCGAAGCCAACGTTCCGTTCTTCTCTATCTCTGGCTCGGACTTCGTCGAGATGTTCGTGGGCGTCGGCGCCAGCCGCGTTCGCGATCTCTTTGAACAAGGCAAAAAGAACGCCCCCTGTATCATCTTTATTGACGAAATCGACGCCGTTGGCCGCCATCGTGGCGCAGGCCTCGGCGGTGGACACGACGAACGGGAGCAAACCCTCAACCAGTTGCTGGTCGAAATGGATGGCTTCGAATCCAATGAAGGCGTTATCCTCGTAGCCGCCACTAACCGTCCTGACGTACTCGATCCCGCCTTGCTGCGCCCCGGCCGTTTTGACCGCCGCGTGGTTGTTGGGCGCCCCGACCTCAAGGGCCGCGAGCAGATTCTCAAAGTCCACACCAAGAAAGTTCCCCTGGGCGACGACGTCAACCTTATGACCATTGCCCGCGGTACCCCCGGCTTCGTCGGAGCCGACCTAGCCAATCTGGTCAACGAAGCAGCGCTGGTCGCCGCCCGCCAGAACCGCAAAGTTGTCATGCAGTTCGATTTCGAGCTCGCCAAAGACAAAGTGATCATGGGCGTCGAGCGCCGCAGCTTGATCCTCAGCGACGAAGAAAAGAAAAATACCGCCTATCACGAAGCCGGACACGCCCTGGTAGCCGCACTCACCCCCAACGCTGACCCGCTGCACAAGGTGACCATTATCCCGCGCGGCATGGCGCTTGGCTTGACCATGCAGTTGCCGCTCGACGATAAGCACAGTTACGACAAGGATTATCTCGAAGCGCAGATGGCCATCCTCATGGGCGGCCGCATCGCCGAAGAGATTTTCATGCACCACGTCACCACCGGCGCCGGTAACGACATCGAACGCGCCACTGACATGGCTCGCAAAATGGTTTGCGAGTGGGGCATGAGCGACCTCGGCCCCCTCAGCTTCGGAAAACGCGAAGAGCAGATCTTCTTGGGCCGCGAAATTGCCCAGCATCGTGACTATAGCGAAGCCACCGCCATCCGCATCGATGAGCAGGTGAAAAAGCTGGTGCAGGATGGCTACGACCGCGCCCGCAAGATCATCGAAGAACGTTCTGACGCTCTAGACCGCATCGCCCGCGCCTTGCTCGAGCGCGAAGTTCTGGATGGCAGCGAAGTCCGCCAACTCATCGACGGCGAGACCCTCGACGCCATGCCCACTCCGCCGCCCCCCGGCTCCAGCGGCGACGGCGCGCAACAAGTCATCAAGCCGGAGCCGCCCCGGCGCCTCCCCGGCATGCTCGAAGGCGGCCCGCAGCCCGCGTAGCGCCGCGGCCCTGCGAGACAGTGATTCCGCCTTTTCCGGTCTATATCTTTGATATCGACGGCACCCTGGTCGACTCCGAAGCCGACATATGCGGTGCCGTCGAAGACGTTCTAGCCGCCCACGGCCGCACTGGCATCCCTCGCGCCGTTCTCCACCGCTACATCGGCCGCCATCTCATGGAAGAGTTCATGGACTTCGGCTTCGCGCTCCCCGAAGCCGAGCAAATGCTCCAGGAATATCGCGCCATCTATTCGGCCCGCAAACACGCCTCTACCACCGTCTATCCCGGAGTGGCCGCCGCCCTCGCCCAACTCGGTGGACGTAAATCCACCGCGACCACCAAGGGCACTCCCACCACCCGATTAGTCCTCGAACAGTTCGCCCTCATCCACCACTTCGATCATGTCCAGGGCACCGACGGTTTCCCCGCCAAACCGCAGCCCGACGTGTTGCTGCGCACGTTGGAAACCCTCCACGTCCGCCCCACTGACTGCCTCTTTATCGGGGACTCCGCCGCCGACATGGAAGCCGGCCACCGCGCCGGCATCGCCACCTGCGCGGTCACTTGGGGCTATGGCGAACCCGAAGACCTCGCGCTCCATCATCCCGATTTCTGGATCGACGCCCCCCACCAGCTTCTTCCCGACTACTGAGCGCCGATTCCGAACAGTGCTCCCACCCCTGTCGTGAGCGCCATCGCCAGCGCTCCCCAAAACGCCACGCGCATCGCACCCGTCGCCACTCTTCCGCCCGCCACCTGTGCCGCCACGCCTCCCAGAAGCGCCAGAAAGATCAACGACGTTCCGGAGACTACGTAAATCAGACCCTTCTCCGGACCAATCGCCGCCACCAACAGCGGCAACCCCGCTCCCACCGCGAAGCTTCCCGCCGAGGCCAAAGCAGCCTGGATGGGACGAGGCCGATGCCGCGCCGTGATCCCCAGCTCGTCGCGAGCATGCGCATCCAGCGCATCGTGCGCCATTAATTGCTTCGCTACCTGTTTCGCCAGCGCCGGCTCCAGCCCCCGCGCCACATAAATGGACTCCAGCTCTTTGTGTTCGCCATGGCTGTCAGCCAGCAGTTGCTTCCGCTCCAGCTTGAGGTCTGCCTCCTCCGTGTCCGCTTGCGATTGCACTGAGACATACTCGCCCGCCGCCATCGACATCGCCCCCGCCACCAGCCCGGCAGCCCCGGCCACCACGAGATTACCGCGGCTCCCATGCGCCGCCGCCACTCCCAAAACCAGACTCGCCGTCGAAACAATCCCGTCGTTTGCGCCCAACACCGCCGCGCGCAGCCAGCCGGCGTGTTGTGAGCGGTGATGTTCCCCTGGCATAATGCGCAATGAACCTGATAACGGTGAGCAACGGACGCTTTGACGACAACGGTTCGGACTTCAAAATCGTCGGTGCTAATAACTACTATATTGGGTTCGCCACCCCCGCCATGCGCGCCGCCGTCTTCGACGCCGCAAAAAGCATCGGCCTGAATGTTCTCCGCTCCCCCGCATTCCTCGATGCCCCTTGGCGCGGTGCCTATTTCCAGTCCTGGAATCCCGCCACTAACTGCCTCCAGGTGAATACCGGCGAAGACGGGCTCCAACGCCTCGACCACCTCATCGCCGCCGCCGAACAA
>JALYJH010000360.1 GCA_030775415.1 Acidobacteriota bacterium
TCATTTCTTGAATGACAGCTCATTAGCCCAAAAAGATATCGATGTTATTGCCAAGTGGGCCGACGCGGGCGCCCCAGAGGGCGAGGCGAAAGATGCGCCACCTCCCGTCAAATGGCCTGCGGAGGGTTGGCTGATAAAGCCCGATGTGATCGTCAAAGGGCCGACGTACACGGTGCCGGCCGCGCCCCCCAATAACGTCATCGAATGGACCGATATCGTCGTACCCAGCGGTTTTACGAAAGATACCTGGGTCACCTCGATGGAGTTAAAGCCGGACCACAGGGCCATCACTCACCATGTGTGTATCCATTTTGTCCCGCATACTCCGGACATTAAATACAACGTCCCGCTTTGGGTGGATAAGCAGCGTGATGAAAAAGGCCTGGAACTGCCGCGCGCGAAAGGCGACAAGCAGCCGCGGAATCCCATCTGGGCGAAGGCGAGCGGAAGCGAAATATGCTACGTGCCCGGCAATGAAGCAGAGGACTACCGGATCTTTGGCGCCGGCAAATTGATCCCCGCCAATACCGATTTCATCTTCCGCCTTCACTACACGCCGAACGGCACTCAGATCGAAGATACGCCTGAGCTCGGCTTGACTATTGCCAAGGAACAACCCAAGCGCCAGTATGTCTCCCTGCTGATTAGTTCACCTTCCGATGCCGAAACTTTCAAGATCCCGCCCCATGCCGGCAATTGGGAGAGCCCTGTAGCGCAAACTGAGTTCATGGAGGACGTCTCCCTGGTCTGGATGATGCCGCACATGCACCTGCGCGGGAAGGACATGAAGTATAAGTTGATCTTCCCCGATGGCAGGGAGCAAGTGGTCCTCAACGTACCTCATTATGACTTCAACTGGCAGCTCGGTTATGACGTCGACCCGATCAACGTACCGAAAGGCACAAAGCTGATCGTTTACGCGCATTACGACAATTCAGAAAACAACAAATACAATCCGGACCCGAACCAGACAGTGTATTATGGCGACATGACCTGGGAAGAGATGATGTCCCCCTTCTTTGACGTGGTCGTGCCCAAGGATGTGGATCCTTCGAAAATCCTGAAGCGTAACACGATTATTGGCGGTGGCGCGTAACTCCGAATCTCGAATTCAGCCTGCGGCGGGCTCGGTCTATCGCCACGATACGACCACACCCGCCCGATCTTCCTGCTTAAAACCATAACCGGAGACGTCTTCACGGATGCACAAGCGAAGAATCGTTATCTATTTAGTTGGCATGGCTGCCTGGGTTGCGGCCGCCGCTGCCCAAAATAGCCCGCCGCCCGCTGCCCGCACGGCCCTTCCGCGAACGGCGGAGGGCAAGCCGGATCTGTCCGGCATTTGGCAGGTATCGGACAGCATCCCCGCGGGCGACCTCCGCGATCACGCCGCGCGGTACGACATGCGGGGTGGCCGATCCGTCGTCGTTGGCGGCGAAATCCCTTATCAAATGCAGGTTTCCGCGAAGCGGACCGAGAACTTCGAAAATCGCCGCAATGCGGACCCGCTGGGGCAATGCGATATGGCCGGTGTTCCCCGCATCATGTATATGGATTTCCCGTTTCAGATCTTCCAGACCCCCCAGGCTGTCGCCATGACCTTCGAGTGGTCGCTGGTATACAGGTTGATCTACACAGATGGCAGCTCGCACCCCCAAGGCCTCGAGTTCTGGATGGGCGATTCGCGGGGACAGTGGGAAGGGGACACGCTGGTTGTCGACGTCGCGAACAATAACGGCAAGACCTGGTTCGATTTGGCCGGCGATTTTCATAGCGATGCTCTTCATGTGGTCGAGCGATACCGCATGACCGATCCCGACACGATCGCGTATGAGGCCACCATCGAGGATCCCAAAACGTTCACTAAACCTTGGACGCTTCGCGTGGCTTTCAAACGCCGAACCGAGCTGGGCGACAGGATTCTGGAGTACGGCTGTCAGTCCGAAAAGGAAGAGGCCAACGGCGCCTTTGCACGGGAAGAACGAACTTGGTATAAAGACGGCGGAACCTTGCCCGCGCCTCCCAGTCCGGCCATCCCCTGGCCCGCGCGCGCTACTACGCGGACGGAAATCGCTAAGCCCAACTTCCAGGGCTTTTATCAGTCCGATGGAGGGGGCGGTAACTACGGCTTGGAAAAACATGCCAGGGAGTCTCATGGGTTTACGCCCGGCGGCCGCGGAGTGATCATCGATCCTCCAGACGGTACCCTGCCGATGCTGCCCTGGGCAGTCGAGGAAACGATCAGCCGGAATCTGCCGGAGCGCGGCTACGACGATCCCACGGCGCACTGTTTCCCCGCCGGCATTCCGCGGTCGATGTACATCCCTTCGCCCTTGCAAATCATTCAAACACCCGATTACATCGTTTTTCTGCACGAACGAATGGCCTGGCGCATCGTGTCGCTGAAGCGCAATACCCACCTTCCCGATTCCATCCGGCTTTGGCAGGGAGATTCAATCGGCAGATGGGAGGGACCCACGCTGGTCGTCGATACGGCCAACCTCAACGGCAAAACCTGGCTAAATGAAGTGGGCCAAATTGTGAGCCACGCCGAGAGGGTGGTCGAACGATTCACCGAAGTGAGTCCCGGCACCATCAATTACGAAGCGACGGTCACCGATCCGCTCGTGTACTCGAGGCCGTGGACCATCGCATTTCCACTTCACGCCGAAAAGGGTGGCCTGCTGGAGGTGGCATGTCACGAGGATGATCAGGACCTCGCCCATCTTAAGCAGATCAAAGACGCGGCAGCGGCCAGAAAAAAATAGCCACCGCGCTTAATACAACGGTTGGACATCCCCCGTCCCGGTGGAGCGCGCGGCCTGCAATGCCCCCGGAAACGACGCCGCCGGCGCTTCCGCTATCTGCGGTTTAGTCCATGTGGGTGCCTGCCCGGTCTCGGCAGGGTCTTCGTAATAGCCGATCATCCTCCCGGCGCAAAGGACGCTAGTCCAAAGCACAAGCGAGAGCGCCCCGGCCACCCGCGCGCGTCTCGGTATCGTGGCGTGGTCCAGCTGTTCCGGATGATTATAGACTCGCGGCCGAAAGATGATCGCGTGTATCAACACCAGCAGCAGTAGCGACATCTTCAGCCAAAAATATGGGTTGGGATAGTAAGTCTCTGCCTTCGAACCCGCCAGGAGGAGACCCATGGACGCCATGATCACGAAGCCGATCCGCTTCCACCAGCGTAGTCCGTTCACCACGTCCGCAATGGACCGGTTTTTCAGCACGTAGCCGAGTAACCGGAGATCCGTGATCACGATTAAACCGCCAAACACCGCGATACAGCTAAGATGAATGCTCATGATCACGGGATAAGTGTAGGCAGACTCCCGAATGGCCGTCATGATGGGCGTGCTTTGAATCCACTGAAAGACTGTGAAAATCACATCGTCCCCCGTTAAAAAGTGAAAGCGATAAAGAGTCCGCCAAATACGACGCTGACCCACAGCATAAGAGAACACGTCGCAACCAGCACGCGAAAGAGCGGAGTTGATCCGTCCGCAAGAGCCACCTTGCGATGAATCGTAAAGTTGAAAACAAGCGCTATTGCCAGTGCTGCCACTTTGAACCGGAATGAGGAATTATAAAAGTACATCCCGGGGTCCGAGAGGAAAAGGATGGAGCCGGACGCAAGTACTACAAACAGGCCGATCAGTGTCCAGGGCTCTGTGGCCCGAACCTGTTCGGAAGGCTTTGAATGTTGGATTCCCACGCCGAAGAGGCTAAGGTCCACCAGTGCTATGGTGCCGATCGACCAGGCAAATGCGGCAATGTGAAAACACTCGAGGATCGGGAACACCCATTCGGAACTGTTAATAGCATCGGATACCGCCTTCGCCTGAACAAACATTACAGTGTTTTCCTTTGGA
>JALYJH010000361.1 GCA_030775415.1 Acidobacteriota bacterium
GGCTTCTTCCCGAAACGGGGCTTCCGGCTTCTGCCGGATTTTACCGGCGCTGAGCGCCGGCGCAAACGCTTCCACCGTCGCCAAGCCGCTTTCTAACGTATCCGCTCGCCACGCTCCGGCTTGCAACGAAGCGAACACAGGACCAGCGCCACGCACGCGTACGTCTCCGTTCAGCCTGCCTTGGAAGAACTGGCGGACCAATATTAGGGCTCCAGCGTCAACGTGCGCGGCGATTACGTCGCTCACCAAGACCTGCGAAAATCGCGTCGCCAGCTTGGGCGCGAAATCGCGCACCTGATAGGTGTGCGGGAATAGCACCACGGCTGGCTGCGTTTTCCGGATCAGCTCTTCGAGCGCAGCCGTGTATCCATCCGCCGTGTAGGAGTCCAGCAGATCGTGCTCCACTGCCCAGACTTTCGCCAGCTTCCTGGTGCCCGCCTCATTCGCCAGTGTGCCGATCCCTTTGCCCACCACGGCCGCTTCCACTGGCTGCGCGAGCGCCGCGCCCAGTTGTTGGCCCGCGGCCAGGGTCTCCCAGGACATGCGATGCCACTGGCCGCCCTGCTGTTCGAGAACCACCAGAATACTCATAAAACCCGCACTTCGAACTTCAATTTCTCGACTAGTTGCGCGGCCGCCGACTTCGCGTCGCCTTCAAAAATCTGTGTCTGCTTGCTCTTCCGTGGGAGGTACACTTTTTCTATGGACGCCACGCGCGCTGACGTGCCGCCCAACTCAGCAGGCGTCACGCGCCGTATTTCTTTGCTCCTGGCCTTTTTGATGCCCATCAAAGTTGCATAGCGCAGCTTATTGGAACCGCTCTGCATGGTTAAGACAGCCGGCAGCGGTATGTGAATGTGTTGGAACCAGCCGTTCTCAAGTTCGCGCTTGACGCGGATGCTTCCGTCATGCGCCTCTACCTGCATGATGATGGTCGAGTGCGGAACATCCAGTAATTCCGCCATCACGACTCCAGTTTGCCCGGAGCCTAAATCGTCCGATTGCAGGCCCGTCAGAATCAAATCCGGTTTTTCCGGCGCCACGGCCGCCGCGAGGAGCTTTGCCACTTCCAACGTGTCGAGTGACCTCAGGTCATCCTCGGTAATGTGTATGGCCCGATCCGCGCCTTTGGCCAGTGCTTCGCGGATCGTCTGCGCCGCTCTCTCCGGGCCGGCGCATAACACCACCACCTCGCCCCCGTGCTTTTCCTTCAACTGCAAGGCTTCTTCGAGGGCATAGGCGTCGGGCTCATTAATTTCAAAACTCAGGTCCGTCTCGTCGATCCATTTCCCCGATGTATGGGGGTGCAGCGGCGAGTCGCGTAAGGGAACCTGCTTGATCGCGACGATAATCTTCATGTTCTGTTACAACTCCGGACGTTTGAAAATCAAACAGCCGTTGGTGCCGCCGAACCCGAAGGAGTTCGAGAGTGCGTAGTCGATCTTCATGGGACGGGCTTTTCCGGGAATGTAATCCAGATCGCATTCCGGATCGGGATGATCCAGGTTGATGGTTGGTGGAGCGATCTGATCGCGAATCGCCATCACTGTAATGCCCGCCTCGAGTCCTCCGGCGCCGCCCAGCAGGTGTCCCGTCATGGACTTGGTCGAACTCACGGCGACCTTGCAGGCATGTTCGCCAAAAACCCGCTTAATGGCGAGAGTTTCAATGCGATCCCCTACTGGTGTGGAAGTGCCGTGTGCATTGATGTAATCGATCTGGTGCGGTTGAATGCCGGCGTCCCGCAGGCAGTTTCGCATCACTCGGTAGGCTCCATCGCCGTCTTCCGATGGGGAAGTGATATGGTGGGCATCGCCCGACATTCCGTAGCCGGCCACTTCCGCCAGAATATTCGCACCGCGCCGCTTGGCGTGTTCGTATTCTTCGAGCACCAGGATGCCCGCGCCTTCGCCCACGATGAAGCCGTCGCGATCTTTGTCCCAAGGCCGGCAGGCATGCGCCGGATCGCCATTGCGCTGGGAGAGCGCTCGCATCGCGGCGAACCCGCCGATTCCCATGGGTGTAATGGCGGCCTCCGTGCCGCCGCAGATCATGACATCGGCATCGCCGTATTGAATGATGCGAAAAGAATCACCGATCGAATGGGCGCTGGTGGTGCAGGCCGTGGCCGAAGCCGAATTGGGTCCCTTCGCTCCGGTTCGAATCGAGACGTAGCCCGACGCCAGGTTGATGATGGTCGCGGGAATAAAAAACGGGGAGATGCGCGACGGACCTTTTTCCAGCAGAATCCGGTGTTCGCGCTCGATCACTTCGAATCCGCCGATGCCGCTGCCGATATAGACGCCGGTGCGCTCGGCCTCTTCGCTATTGGTAACCTTAAAGCCCGAAGCCTGGTACGCGAATTCACTCGCCGCAATGGCGAACTGAATGAAGCGTCCCATTTTCTTGATTTCCTTTTTCTCGATGTAAAGCGCCGGATCGAAGTTCTTGACTTCGCCCGCGATACGGCAATTGAAATCGGTGGGATCAAATGCGGTGATGGGCGCGATTCCGTTCTCACCGCGCTTGATGGCTTCCCAGACCGGTCCGGTGCCTATGCCAACCGAAGTCAGCATGCCGACTCCGGTGACTACAACTCTGCGTGACAAATTGGGACTCCCCAAAAACGGCCGGCCTACTTCTTTTTCGACTCGATATAGTCGACGGCGTTTTTGACGGTGGCGATCTTCTCGGCGTCCTCGTCGGGAATGTCTAGGTCGAATGCTTCCTCAAACGCCATCACCAGCTCGACGATATCGAGCGAATCGGCGCCGAGGTCATCGACGAAACTCGCGGTGGGATCGACTTGCGCTTCATCCACGCCGAGTTGCTCGACGATGATTTGCTTGACCTTCTGCTCTACGGACATGAAACCTCCACGTGTCTTTCGCCGGATGGCGACGAGCGTCATTCCGCCCAATCATCTGCGGGACGCTCAAACTCATTGATTCTACCGAGCCGGAGGTGGAAATCGCAAGCGCACCCGGAATTCGGTAGTGTCAGAAGTTTAGGACACTACCCGGGATTTACCGCTAACTGCCTGCTTTTGCTGCTTCATTGCATAGAGTTTAGCGTGGCGTTTTAGCTCAGCAAGCCGCCGTGTCCCAGGCACGCCACCTCCCACCCTGAAACACGATAGCGCGCCAGCATCGGAGGCAAAACCAAATCAACCACATTCGGTTTAGCCGAACGGAAGCAGCCCGGCGCGGAAACCACGGGGATCTCGTCCTTGTAGCCCAACAGGAACAAATTGCCCGGCTCAACGGGAGCCAGAAAACGTTCGAGCTGACAGCCGATGCGGGTCATCGCCCGGCCAACGACGTCCTCCGGACCGGCCGGAGCCGTGGTTGAGCCCACCAGGACTACTGTTGGCTTGGCCCGCAGCAGGTGCTGCAAGTTGCGTGCGGTGGCGTCTTCTTCCTCCGTGCAGGCCAGAACGAAACTGGGAGCAACTCCGAAGCGCTCAAGCCGTTGGCGCAGGATACTTTCGAACAATTGCCGCGCGCGATCGCCGTGCACCGGGTCCGAATATAGAACTCCAACGGTGGGGTTTCGCACGGGCCTGGCTTGCAGAATCGGACCGCGCTCCTTCACGACTTTTATCACTGCATCCAGCTGCGACTGCGCCACCGCAAAGGGAGCGCTTTTAACCGTCGCAATCCGCTGCCCGGCCTTCGCGAAATTGAAATTCGGCGCGGTGGCAATGACGACGCTCGCCAGGCAGTTAATCTCTCGCAGTAACTCGTCGTCGATCAATACGCAGCAGTCTTCAGTGGCAAATAGATTCGCCCGCCCTCCTGCCGCGAGCCGGATTTCCAGGCATCCGCATCCCATTTCCTGGGCGGCTTGGCTGACGGCCTCGTTTTCTCCTAC
>JALYJH010000362.1 GCA_030775415.1 Acidobacteriota bacterium
TGCGTACGCCGTAACTGCCAGAACTCGGTGGATCGTCCGAGGCAATAACGCCGATCGGCCCGGCAGGTATATCTGCGTCATAATAGCCACTCGGCATGGTCCAACCCGGTGTCCAACTGGGAGGGTTTGTCTTAAAGTTGCCTTTGGGATTGCCGCCCAGGCTATTCCCGGTGCTATCCTGGCAGCCACTGGTGCTTAACATCACCTTCTTAAAGTTCACAGTCACCGAATTGGGGATCCCATCGGTGAAGAACATCAGAAAATTGAACGCACCCGGCAAACCCACTTTATACAATTCGTTGTAACCGAGCGAAATCGCCTGTGCTGTGCCAGTGTTGTCGCCGCAACTGATGGTATCGATCAAGCCGCTGCCGGAAACGCCGTTGGCGGTGTATCCCAGTACGCTTCGGAAATTCGTCGCGGGCGACGAGTCAACCCAAGCGGTGTCGCCGAACTCCACCATCCCAATCTGGTCGCGTCCGGCTGCGAACTGGCCCGTGAACACTTTCGCGGCCGATCGCATATTGGAACAGCCGTTGTTACTATTCATGGACCCGGAACGATCGATGATGATCATGGCCACCACGTCGCGGCGCGAGGCGTTCCCGATTGCCGTGACGGTGATGGTGTTGTAGCCAAACCATCTCATGAACCAGGTAGGCACGTCTGCACTCGCCGTGACATCCACGTGGCGCAGACTGGTGTTCGTGGCGTCGTCGTAGACATGCACGTGAGTGTCAGTGGTATCCATCTGCGTATTCACGGTAGCCCAGGCGTGAGGAGGAAAATTGGCGTAAAACCAATTCACGGCATTCTGCTTGGCGCTGGTAGCCTGCGCGGATGTGCTGGCGCCCAGCGTCAATGCTCTTGCCGCCGCCAGCGCGGCCCCGTCCACCGAGGCCTGCAGCTTGTCTTTGGCTGAGTACAAAAACCCCACGTCAATCCCGAGCCCCAGCATAGGGACAATGAAAACCAACGCGCAGGTGCCCAGAACCAGGGATACCCCGCCCTCCGCTCGCTTTCGTCGCCAATCAGGTATCATTCGAAACTCCTCAAAAGAAAGATCGTGCGTAAGCGCCCTTGCTCGTAAAGCTACCGAGGCTGAGATAAGGCGTTTGGAAATAACCCTCGACAACGTAGACCACTTGCCCATCCGACAGCGGTGTCTGACCGTTGGATGTTGTCTGCCATCGGGAACTCATTGCGTTTTGCCCGGAAGCTCCGAGTTTAGCCGTCCCGTCGGTCACATAGTTTTGTACGATACCCGCAGTGGTAAGGGTCGCGCCCGTGGGATCGCCCAAGGAGCTGGGATTCGTACTATTGAGGCTGGAGTTTCCGAAGACGATCCGTTGTGTAAAAACGAAGCTGTCATGGTTTGTGCAATTCGAAGCGCCCACGGCGACACAATTGGGGTCCGTGGTGGCTCCAATGTACATCACTTGGCTTACCCAGATGAGCCCATCCCCGCTGCTCCCGGTATTCGATTGGCTATTGGTAACGCCGCTCCCAAACGCTGGGAATTGGATGTTCAACCCTTGGCCCAGCCGCTGCGCCAATTGTTGCATCGGGTAAGTGGAGAAGTCGCCGCCATGGATATATATATTGTCCAGATCCCGCACCACTTGGTTCGCCTGGAGGTTTTTGATAATACTGGTCCCGACTACAAAGGATCCTAGTAACATCGGAACCAAAAAGGTGACCACGAGAGCGAACTCCAGAATTTCCTGGCCGCTCTGCCGTTTCTTCCGCCGTTCTGTTACTCCCCTCATCTTTCTCCTTGCCCACCTCTCATCAGCGAGCGACGCTTGATACGCCAACTGGATACCCGCCCAACATGTCCAACGAATACAAGTTCAACGTTACCGGCGATGTGGCGTATAAGGGAGAGCCAATGGTGCCACTCAACGGCATGATCCAAGAAAATGGAACGCCCTGAACGGAAACTTCGACGATGTTCCCTGGAACATTTCCTCCGGAAACTATGGGCGTATTCATATTTGTCGGCAGGTAATAATTCACCTTGATCCGATTCGGACTATCTGTTGTCTTGACAACCCCCATCGCATAATTCGCCACCACCTGCTCGATGGAGGCGTCTTGCCCCAGACCGCCGGATGTTTGGAACGTGATGGCGTAGCGGCACCCCTCCCGGATCGCGTTTTGCAATGTTGACCAACGGTAGATCATCATTCCCACGTCGACGAACCCTAAAATCAGCGCGAACATCGGCACCAATGTAAATGCACATTCCACGATAACGTTCCCGCAAGAGGATTTCCTTCGTCTGGCCGAAATCTTAGTCGAGAGTCGTGCCGGAAGCACCCGCGACACTGTCTTCCTATCCAATACTGCTGCTTTGAATGTTCCCGTAGTCTGCGTCATGACACCCTCAGCGGACGATCGTCAGGCTAAAGTCATTCAGCGTAGAGGATAAGGCAAAAGTCGGGAGTAGGGCGAGGGCGTGTCCGGCGCTTGATCGGCGTCGGCGCAGAATAGGAGATGGAATAGGCGTAGAAGGAGCGGGCTTACACATTGATTTTCCTCACAAAAATCGTGTCAAGGCTAGATTAACCGTGTTTGGTACAGGGCAGCCATCAGTACTAACTAGCAAACTGTTGGGTTTGTGTACCTAGATTTGGGCTAGGTACCTACTACTCGATGGGACACGGAGGACCTTGCCACATGCATTGAGGCCGAACAAGCTCTCCATGTTAAACTGACAATGGAAATGGCAGAGTGCGGCTAGGACGAATCATACTCGCGTTATTGGCGCCGCTGGTCAGTTTTACGCCGGCGTTGCGGGCCGATCTTGCGGCGAACGGCAAGGCGCCCGCCGCCGATTCGCTGGCGGGGCTGTTGCGTTCCTCGGCTCCCTTGGCAGCGGCTTTCGCGGTCGAGGGCGGCACTGCGATGTCAGGCTCCGCGGCGCACGCTGTCACGTCGAGTTTCACGCCGCATGTCGTGATCCAGGCGCAGGCGGTCTGGTCCGCCGCCACGGAAGCCAGTCTCCGGTTCCTTGCCCGCCGTTATAACCCCGCGCAATTGCGCTGCTGAATTCTCTCTCTTCCCCGCGGCCCGTCGTCCTCGAGCAGCATCACGGTTAGACTGAAGGAGAGCAGCAAATGTTGGCAGCCTTTATTATCTTAGGCATTGTCGTTGCGGCCGTTGCCGCGGCGGTTTTCTATATGGGGCCAGAGATGTTCCTGGCCAAGGTCTTCGGCACCAAGCACGCGCGCGACGTAAAGGCGATGATGCCTCTGATCGCCGCCATCAATGAGTTGGAGCCGCAGATGCAGGCGCTCAGCAACGAGGAACTGGCGGCGCAGACAGTGGTTTTCCGCGAGCAACTGGCGCAAGGAGCCACGCTCGACGATTTGCTGGTTCCTGCATTTGCCGCCGTGCGCGAGGCTGGACGCCGCTATCTCAACATGCGGCATTTCGATGTGCAGTTGATTGGCGGGATCGTACTGCATCGCGGCAAAATCGCGGAGATGAAAACCGGTGAGGGCAAGACGCTGGTGGCGACGCTTCCGGTGTATCTCAATGCTCTGGCCGGCAAAGGCGTCCATGTGGTCACCGTGAATGACTATCTCGCGAAGCGGGATTCCGATTGGATGGGGCGCATCTATAAAGGTCTCGGGATGACGGTCGGCGTGATCGTGCACGATCTGAGCGACCAGGAACGCTACGAAAATTACCGCTGCGACATCACTTACGGCACCAACAACGAATACGGTTTCGATTACCTGCGCGACAACATGAAATTCCGCAAGTCAGATTGCGTGCAGCGCGAGCACTTCTTCGGGATCGTCGATGAGGTCGATTCGATTCTCATCGACGAGGCTCGCACACCCCTGATTAT